>NZ_JABKBZ010000056.1:0-38221 GCF_013166635.1 Lentimicrobium sp. S6
TTCTTTAGATTTAACAGAAGGAATCATCGCCAATCAATTTTAGATAAAATCATTCAGAGATGCGTAGAGCATAAACCGATTGCTTACGCTTCGATTAAATTACACGAGACTTAAATGGGTAACCCTAATCTTTTAATTTCTTCTCTTCCCAACCCTCACCACTCTGAGAAAACACCTCATTCAATTTAGATTGAAAAAGCTCCTTAGCATTAATAATATTCTTTTCAGTATTGGCTTTGGCTTGGTCTATAGCTGCAAAGGCTTGGTCTAATATGCTTACTATTTGTTTTTGTATTTGGAGAGGTGGGATAGGTACCTGGATTTTTCTCATATTCCCTTGATTTAACTTAGGGACTGTCATGCCTGATATAAATGGTGATAAGTCTTGAAAATTCAAATAATAGATTAGCCAATTATCATCAAGTAAGTTTCTGAATGGTTTAATGACATGTGCATGATTGTTAACCCATGTTTTGCCTTTAATTAAAAATGCACTTTTATCACCTGACTCCCATTTAGCTCCATCTTCTCCTAAAAGTATAAGTTGTTCATTAAAAATGTAGTCTTTTACGTAGCTTAGAATCCCTGTTGCACCATAATAAGGAATATTTCCCTTTACTCTATTTCTTTTTGTGATCGGTTTTCTTTTATTATCAAGAATGTCACAAACTTCTCCAAGTAATTTGATTTCCCAACCTTCTCTCATATCAACTCCTTTAAAGATTGAAGAATAGTATTGGTTTCAATATCCAAACGTTCCATTTCAAGTAATATTTCTTCTGGACTTCTAAGAGGAGCTTCTTCAGGTGTATTTGGGTTTTTAACACTTAAATCATAGGTGTCTTCTGAAAGTTCTGAAGATAACAGGTTCCAAGATTGTTCCGTTTCGGATTTTGTTTTTTGCTGTTCTACAAAAGCTTCCATATCCTTATCGTTAAGGGGATTGGTTTTTCCCATATTTCGTCCGGGTTTGAGCTGGTAATACCAAATGCTTTTTGTGGGTTCTCCTTTTTGGAAGAATAAGACGACTGTTTTTACACCCGCCCCTAAAAAGGTGCCACTTGGCATATCTAGTATGCTGTGTAGATTGCAGCTCTCCAATATCAATTTACGCAAAGCCACAGAAGCATTATCAGTATTACTAAGAAAGGTGTTTTTGATGACAATGGCAGCTCTTCCACCTGTTTTTAAACTCTTGATAAAGTGCTGTAGAAATAAGAAGGCCGTTTCTCCAGTTTTAATATCGAAGTTTTGCTGTATTTCGGGTCTTTCTTTTCCACCAAATGGAGGATTGGCCAATATCACATGATAACGGTCTTTTTCTTGTATGCTTCTGATTTCTTCGCCAAGGGTATTGGTATGAATTAAATTGGGTGCTTCAATGCCATGGAGTATCATATTCATAATCCCAATGACATAGGCCAAGTTCTTTTTCTCTTTACCGTAAAAGGTCTTTTCTTGTAGAGTTTTAAGGTTGTCGGTGCTTTGCTCCATACGGGCATACATATATTCATAGCCCTCGCATAAGAAGCCGCAGGAGCCAGCTGCTCCGTCATATACCTTTTCCCCAATCTGAGGATTGGTTACCGCAATCATGGCTCTAATAAGTGGGCGAGGAGTGTAGTATTGGCCTCCATTACGTCCGGCATTCCCCATGTTCTTAATCTTACTTTCGTATAAGTGACTGAGTTCATGTTTATCATTACTTGAGCGAAAAGGAAGCTCATCGGCATATTCCAATATCTCCCGCAAATTATAACCACTTTGAATTTTGTTCTTTAGCTCAGAAAAGATTTCTCCAATCTTATAATCAATGGTTTGGGGATTTATAGCAGTTTGTTTGAACTTTGCCAAGTAAGGGAAAAGTTTGCCATCTACAAATTGAACCAAGTCGGGTCCTGTTAATGCTTTATGATGATCTAGTTTGCCGTCTTGGTCTTTAGGCATTGCCCAATTTGGCCATCTGTATTCTTCATCTAATATAAAATTATATTCTAATCCTTTTAGTTCAGCTTCGTCGGCTTTGTCTTGTTCCAGTTCATCTAGATAGCGGAGGAACATCACCCAAGAGGTTTGTCCTATATAATCTAATTCGCTATCGGCTCCAGAATCTTTATAAAGGAGATCGTCTATATTTTTGAATGTTTGTTCGAACATGTGTGAGTGTTATATATTTCTTTATTCAATTAAAACTAGTTATTCTTCTTCATACAATAGAAAATTATCTAATTCTCTGGGGGACAATTTAATATGATGTTGCTTTTCGATTTCTTCAGTAATCGCTAAGCATTTGCAAGCAAATTTAGCATATTCATCGTCAAAATTATGATGTTTTAATATTTGATTAAATTTATTTGGAACTCTTGAAGTATGCTTCCTCATATCTTCCACGGCTCTACTGTCATAGATGTAAAAGAGATGTGGTAGATGAAAATGCAAATATTTTGAAGTAAAGGAGCGTTTCTCCATAGCTGTTATCCCTTTTATTAGATCGACCAATTTTTTATGGACAGTAAGAATTAATGGGATATTTTCAATTGTAACATTATCAAATAACTCCAATTCTTTTAACCATAAGTCAAGGTCTGATTTTTTAAATGCATTGAGAACATGATAAGAGTAAAAGTTATCATTTGTTTCCTTAGCATTCTTACGTCTTTCTATAGCTGCGGCATATGCTCTACCTATGAGCCATACCTTTGCAATGATGGCTTCATCATTCTTGTGTTCAAAGTGCTCTTTACAAAGATTGTATAGGGTTTGGTTTCCTAAATCCCAGATATTGGGTGATTTTGCTTTCTGAATAATGTCTTTTGTAATAGGTTTCATACGATTATTTTAAGAAATATTATAATTGAATTCCTTTAATATTGTCTTTAATTCAGATTCAATATCTGTTATTAATTCCTGAAAATCATATGTTGTTCCATCTTTCATATCTAATTGAAGCCTAGAAATATCATAATCATTTGAGTAATCATTACTGAAATCTCCTTGTATTAAATTAGTGTCTTTTAAATCTGTTTTATAATTTAGAGTGTGATGTTTTGTGCCATTCACTAGGATTTTAATTAGTTTGAACTTAGGAATTTTATTTATAATATGATTCTGATATTCTCTTTCATTTTTATAGCTGTTTAAAGTTTTCTTTTTGTTTTCATGATATATCCATTCAAGTATATGCCATGCTGTAAAAGCACAATGTAATGCTTTTCTAGAGTTTAAATCATCAGCTTGGTATTCCTTTAAGTCATCGTAAAAGGTATTAAATAAATCTGGCACGGATTTAATATTAAAACTGTATGTTGTTGGCATATTGGATTATTTTTAATTGTTGTTACTTAGGTCAGTACATGTAAAAGAACAAGTTTACTATTAAAGAATTATAATTGTTTTTATTTATATTAAGGCGATTTTATTTTTTTGATAGTTATAGCATATTTGAAATGTTATGTTTCGCTAATGGTGCAATGTCATTTCTAAATCTTTCTGGCCATTTAGTATGCTTTCTCATTAAAATGCCTGGATGTGGTAGGCAGATGTGATTTTGATTATCGTTTTTGAAGATTTCACCAGTTAATCTAGTTGTTGATTTTGTTTTACTTCCTTTAAAAATTGCTTGAGTAACATCAACACCTAATAGTATAATTACTTTAGGTTGGCAAATAGCTATTTCATTTTGAAGCCAATAAATACTTCTGTATGCATATTCTTTGAATTGACTTCTATTTTCCTTAATGTCTTTTCTATCAAGATTATTGTATTTTGCCGCATGCCCTTCTTTAAATAGAAAAACCTTTACTAGATTGGTAATCCAACAATCCTTACGATTAACACCAATTTGTTTTAATATTACTTCATTTAATTCGTCTCCAGATAGAATTTTTCTAGTTCTACTTCCATCAAAATAAATCTGATTAGAGAATGGGGCATCTATATCTGCAATAGGAGTATCCTTGTGTTTATGTATTGTCTGGAATTTAGCAGTAGGATAAGCGCCAACAATCATTACTTTGTTTAAGGTGGTTTCAATAGGAACCAAAGGATTTATTGATGCTCCGGTTAAGTAAGTATAATTTGAAGGATATTGAATAGAAGTTTTATACTCTTTAAAGCATTTTTTCTGGTATTCAGTAACTTTTGCGTTCATTGGTAATTAATATGTGAGAAATGCGAATTTGACGTCCAAAGTTAGTTTAATTTTTCAATGAGAGGATATGTTAACTACCAAAGAAATATTATATTTTTAGGTAATTCTTGACAATTGGGGTTGTTAATCTGTTTTATATAACAATCCGTATACAAAAATGCACTTTATATTATCATCTAAACATTAGGTTATGTGTTGAATATGTTGGTTTTAGGTTGTTGTTGTCTAGATTCCACTAGAGTGTCTTTATCTAAAGAACGGATAAGCTTATACCAAGAAAATATACCTTATTTAGGTAGAAATAGTATTTATATATTAGAGTTATTGTAATTGTGTATTTTATTCAATATACCACATGTGTGTGCAAATGCACTTAATGTTATAATAGGGGGGGGTAGGGTTTTTAATGGGAAACAGGAATTTGCGGACCACCCCCTTGGTTTATTATTTGGAATTTTATTTCGATTTATCTCTTAAAGTATTTAATGTTTTCGGCAAAGTTAATGGATGATTACTTCAAAGAATATTAAGTTTTACTATGGAATAATTGAAGCGAATGATATTAGGATAAACTTTTCATTATTCAGTAGTTGTAGAAAAGTACTGGTTTTAAAAAAATAGTACTGTTGAATAATTGGGTAAATCATAATGTGTTGATAACGTGAGTGTAATGTGTTGTTTTACTTGACCAAATTCATTTATCATGAATTTGGTCAAGCAAAATGGGGATTAAAAATAGTTTTTTTTTGGTTGAACGCAAATAAATGCATTTAGTGTTTAAGCAAAAACTTAGTTTTTAATTAATAGGTGTAACCACATTAATTAGGCATTGCAGTAATTAGATTGGCTTAATATGAAATGTGGGAACCTCATTGAAAAGCTTTTTAAAAGTATCTTTTATAATAGATAATGCTTCCTTTGATTGTTCTGAAGGTACCAAGACTGAGTCATGGATTGTTAGAGGGATTATATTTGCTTCTACAAGTCTTTTAGCTATAGTATCGATAAAGATATAACTTTCAATTCGTTGTAGGTAAATGGCAAGCTTGCTGTGGTCCTTTTCCTTGAGTCTCTTAATGGTTTCATATACAAAAGGATAAGGTTTGGAAAATATTTCTTTTTCTTTTTTGTAAGGTATAAAATCATAATTATTCTTTCTTACTTTATTACGTGAAAAAAAAACAATGAAAATCATTTTCTTCATATCAATACGAGAGGAACTATTAGTGAGGGATAATAAATCATCGTATAAAGTTCCATTAAGAGTTGAATTACAAAACTCCAAAAAGCTCACATTTTTAGTAAATAAGGAGATTTTGAGACTTTTTTGAATTTTAGTAACAGCTTTTAAACCAAAGTATAACATAGGATTGAATAAACTAAACACACCACTATAGGGTATAGTGATATCATCCTTTGGTGCTTGTATTAGATTTTGTAATAATTTACTTAATAAGTATGGTTGTGAGTTTTTAAGATCTATTGAAGTAAAATCTCCTTTTATAAATTGTCTTAAATCACTTTTTAAATTGGTTAGGTTTGTGTCAAGCCTTTTGTTAGTCTTATTTCTTTTAAAATATCGGCTTCGTTTATCTTTAATCAAATATATACTAGTTAAATAATAGAATTTTTTCACTTCATCCTTTTCTAAATGAGCCCATTTGATAGCCTCTTCATAGTTTAATTCTATTTTTTTAAAAGCTTGCATCATTTTTTTTATGTGAGGACTTAACTGATTGTTATGTGCTATCCGATTATGATTTTTTCTTTTAAGCTTGTTATACAGATTACTATTGGGGATTATTTCGACTATCCGTATTCCTTTTAATAGCTTGGGGTTTATATTGTATTCAAGGGCTTTGGTTCCTTTTGCATATAGGTTATCACAGATGAATATATTATTCTGTCTTAAATAAATGATGTATTTGTTTATAGTATTTATGGTATCATTTTTTAATATCTTCATATTTAGTTTCAGGTATTCTTTATCCTTGTTTTGTGACTGCTTTTGAGTTAGGTAACTAATCAAGTAGTAAAAGTATTCTCTTCGGAAAGAGAAGTTTGGTGGTGTCTCGTCCAGTGTTCTATTTAGTTTGTCCACTAGCATTTCCGGTAGGATTAATCTGATCGGTTTTTTAGTGTTCATAGCAGTAGTTTTTATTGTTAAGGAATTTTGGTGTACTACTCGTTACAAACTCATATCTTGATTTTGGATTTATCTTTATCCTAGGCCTTTTTGCCTTTCTTTTAATTTGTTTATTTTTGTTTTTGGGTTTGAGTTCTGAGGTCTTCTTGGGGCTCTTTTTTTTGTCCATGATATTACCTCCTATATTTCAATGTTTCAACTTCTTTTAAAGCAGCTAGAACTGCTTGCTCTTTGTATAGTACCCTAGTACCAATAGAGTAAGCTGCAATAATGCCTTGCTTTGTCCATGTATGTAAAGTTGGAAGTGAAATATTAAGCATTTCAGCTGTTTCTTTTCTAGTGAAATACTTTGGGGTAATAGGCTTAGTATGGATTGCTTCTAAGCTCTCTTTAACCTTCTTAGAAATCATCTCTGATAATTCCTCAAAGGATACTTTTTCTAATAAAATACTGTTGCTCATTTTGCCTTTTTTTAATGATTAAAGTGCAAAACTCGCTGTGTTTTAACTCTGGTTACTTCCGTTTTTTCCGACGGAAGTAGAACGGAAGTAAAATTTATTCTAATTGGCTAAAAAGTCTTTCAAATTCTTCAATATGTTTCAATGGAGGGTCGTTTGTAAGACTTCTTTCTGAAACATAACCTGGAATTTCTTTACCGAAGTGTGAATAGATTATTCTAGCTTGAGGTGATATATTACCTGAAATGATTATCCCTTTCTTTTTAAGTACGTCAATTGCTCCAAGTAATTCTGTGCGATTGTTTGTTATTCCTACCCATATTTTATCAATAGTATATCCGTTTGTTTCAAATAACTGTTCAATTATCGATATATACTTTTTATCAATAAACAAATCTTCATATGTAGTTTCGGGTTTCTTTTTTATTGGAGTTATTTTCCCTCTTATCACTTCTGTCTCTTTAAATATCAGATGTATCAAGTCCAATGCAATATTGTAAGCATTTTTAACTTTGGGGTTATTGTTTGAAATGATTGTAAACTCTTTTTGAAAATATTGCAGCTTGTTAATCGCGTACTGATATTCGGTATCACTCAATCTGAGTAATTCATTAACTACAGGTTTTCTATATGGTAATAATAGGGCTTTTAAGGATTTGTCGGTATGTTTTGAATATAATGTATTTCTGATGTTGAAAGCCTCGTTCTCTATAAGTTCATCTATAATTTGGCTATTGTCTTGCAGTTGTATATTATCTTTTTCACCAAGAAAAAATGCATTTTCATCGTGTACATAGTCCTCTTCAATAAAAAATGGATATGCATATTCTTTTAATGCTTCCAGTACATCATCATCATTTTTATCTGAAAAAACATTAATTCCATAGTTTATATATAATCCTTTCATTCTGTATAGATTACTTAATAAATCCGAATGAAAACAATGATGTTTACTTAGCTTCGAAAAATTCTTTTGTTCATAAAAGTAGGGTAGAGTTAAATAAATGTTTTCTGGAAAGTCCGCGTATTCTAAATTATCATCATCTATTTCCATTATTTCACCTTTCTGTTAAAAAAATCGTTTTTAAGTGCCTCAATTGCAGATTTGTCTTTATCTAGTTTTAAATAGGTTCTAAGCTGTGTTTCTGATTTGTGGCCAGTAATGTTCATTATGGTAGCAATAGTCAATCCAGCCTCATGCATTAAGGTCGCGCCGGTACGTCTAGCTGTATGTGAAGATATGAGAGTGCATCTTTCTTTACTCTGTGAGCTTATGACTTTTCTGATTACTTCGTTCCAATTCTCTAGTTTAGTGATTTTCGCTCTTCGGGCAATCAATTTAATATTATAATTCAAATCTTGCTCACTGACTTTGGGTAGGGTGTAATTGTACTTTAATAATATAGCTCCTAATTGAGTGTTCATAGGTATTACTACTTTAGCACCAGTCTTTTGTTGTGTGATTCGAATAAGTTCACCATCAATCATTGATTTCTTTATCCTTGAATAATCAGAAAATCTTTGTGCTGTGTAACAACCTACTAGGAATACATCTCTTATTAAGTCTGTATTGGGTTCCTTACTTAAATCAAGTTGGTATAAGCTATCAACTTCTTTCTGAGATAAAGCTATTTGATGTGAGTTCCCTCTGTGTTTTTTAAATTTAGAATGAGTATAGAGTAGGTTGGAATGCAGGCCTTCGTCTTTTGCTAATTCCATATAAGATTTGATGTTCTTGATATGATTACCAACAGTGTTGTCTTTATATTTTCTTACTGAATAAAGGTAATTAGTGTAGTCGGTATAAAAATTCAAATCAATATCATTAAAATCGTAAGCCTTGTTTTGATATTTATTAAACTCCTTAAAAATATTGACAAATGAATTATGGGCTTTTATCGTTCCTTTACTAAAACCTTCTTTATTGGTAGCTTTAAGCTCTTTAATTCTTGCATCCATAAACTCAGTGAGCGTCTTAGCCATCTTTAAATGACTAGGATTTAGTTTCTCCGTTATCATCTCTCTAATAATCTCAGGTGCTTTGTCAGAATGTTCAATGAGTATATTCTTGGCGATAACTTCAATATTATCTAATTGTCGATTAAGTTTTTTATAATCTATTATTTCTATTGTCCCATTTGGATTTGATACTTGTTTCTGTTCTTTTACTCTATTCTTTTTCTCTACAAATAGGTATGGGAGTATTTTATAGCCAGTGTAATACTTCAATCTTCGATATTTTTTACCCCCATCTGGTAATACATCAAAATAACCATAGGAAGCCAATAGGAATATAGAGGTGCTTTCTTGTTTTGAGGGAGTTAAATCTGATTGCTTGTTTTTTAATCTAAATTTAATATTCGTCATATAGCTTTTGAATAATATGACTCAAAAATACAAAAAAATAGCCTAGGGTACAATAATGGGTACAAATATATTTTATTTAGCTTAATCTAGTTTTAATTTATATTGGTCTAATGAATAGTTAATCATACTGATATATAGAAAGTTTAGCTAAAGATAAATGAAATCAAATTAAATAAAGTAGACCCTTCAGGTTCACCAATGTATTGAAAAGCCATCGTAATTTATACGATGGCTTTTTTTTTGTTTATTTAAATTGTCAGTATAATAAATGGACTCAATATTTTCGTAATTTTACAAGCTTTTTAAGAAAACACGGTTATTAGAACAACATCAATGGGTATCATTGCATTTCTTCAAGATAGAAAGATTCGAAATACGGATATAAAGAATCCTCGACGCAAGGTTTTTATGCCATTGTCAGATATTCATTCAATATTGGTTTTAGCTTCTTTGTCGAATATAGACGAAAGAGAAAAATGGAAAACTCATTTCAAAAACCTATCAAAAAACAAGGTGAATATTGATTTTTTATGTTTTGTAAATTCAAAATCAGAAGACAAAGAAAATAATGTAGATCTGGATCAAGTAATATTTCCTTCCCATTTATCGTTTCTTGGAAATATTAAAATGACAGAATCAGTATCGGCAATAATAGACAAAAAGTACGATTTGCTTATCGATTTAAATTTTGATGAGCTAAATATCTTAAATTATTTAATTGTAAAAGTTAATACCTCTCTTAGAGTTGGTGGTGATTTCAATAAAAAAATGGATTCTTATCTCGATTTAAAGATCAAAACTGATGAACCCCGATTAAAACCCAAATTATTTATAGATCAAGTATTTTACTATTTAGGAAAAATTAATATAAATGGAAACAAGTAAACTAAAAGGAACTGGAGTAGCACTAATCACGCCATTCCATAAATATGGCACCATTGATTTTACATCTTTAGGCGAGTTAGTCGAGCATGTTATAAATGGAGGAGTCAATTATTTGGTGGCTTTAGGCACTACTTCTGAAGCAGCCACTTTAACAGAAGATGAAAAAATAGCCGTTGTAGAGTTTATTGTAGATAAGGCAGAAGAACGAGTACCCGTTATTGTTGGAGTGGGAGGTAATAACACAATAGCTTTAGAATCCCTATTAAAGAAATTTCCTTATCAAAATGTTGATGGAATATTATCCGTAACACCTTATTATAATAAGCCAAACCAAAAAGGTTTGTATTATCATTTTAAAACTTTAGCAAGTGCAACTGATTTGCCAATCATTTTATATAATGTTCCTAGTAGAACAAGTGTAAATATGGAAGCGGAAACTACCTTAAAGCTTGCTGAAGAGTTCTCAAATATAGTAGCTATTAAGGAGGCTAGTGGAGATTTGTTTCAGATCACTAAAATTTTAAAAGATAAACCAAAAGATTTTTTAGTTATTTCCGGTGATGATGCCCTTACATATAATATGATTGGAGCAGGAGCAAGTGGTGTAATTTCTGTGACAGCAAATGCTTATCCTACTGAATACAGTCAGATGGTAAACTCAGCATTAAAAAACAATTGGAAAGCGGCTAAGGACTTCAATTTTTCTTTACTGGAATTTATGGAAGCTATTTTTGAGGATGGAAATCCAGCTGGAATAAAGTCAGCTTTAAATACTATGGGTATAATAAAGCATCATTTAAGGTTGCCTTTGGTGAAAGTAAATGTACAAACAGCCAATAGAATCAAGCAATTCGTTGATGACTATAAAAGTCCAGTGTCCTAAACAACCAATTTCAATTAAAACTGTCTAGGAAAACAAAAGACATTAATCGAAAATAAAATATGATGAAAAATTACTTGAGTATCCTTGCATTATTTTTATCGCTAACTGTGTTTGGCCAAAATGATGCATATTATTCCTTAGATAAATATCTCCAAGAAAAAGGAGAAGCATTTGTCAAAATTAACACCAATTCCTCTAAAGATATTATCAATTTGGCACCGCTAATGTCAATTGATGAAGTTGATGGAGATGCAGTTTATGCTTATATGTATGAAAAAGGCTTTGCTGGATTTCAGGAGCTGGGTTTAAGTTTTGAAATTTTACAAAAGCCTGGCGAATTATTTATTCCAAAAATGTATGACGGTATTAACAAAGAAGCTTACGAATGGGATGCTTATCCTACTTATGAGGCCTATGTTGAAATGATGTATGAGTTTGCTACAAACTATCCTGATATTTGTGAAGTATTTAGTATTGGAACTTCAGAGGAAGGTCGTGAAATTCTTTTTGCAAAGATTTCTGATAATGTTTCTACTAGTGAACCTGAAGGGCAATTCATGTATACAGGAACTATCCATGGTGATGAAACAGCAGGGTTTGTATTGTTTTTGAGGTTAATAGATTACTTGACTTCAAATTATGGAACTGATGCAGAAGTTACTGAATTAGTGAATAACTTGGAGATATGGGTTAATCCAGCAGCCAATCCAGATGGAACTTATTATGGCGGAAATAATAGTGTATTCGGTGCAAGAAGAGCCAATGCTAATAATGTAGACTTAAATAGAAATTATCATGATCCTAATCCTGCTTATGGTGAACATCCAGATGGTAATGAATATCAGGCAGAAACTGAGGCTTTTATGGCTTTAGCTGATGAGCAGAATTTTGTTATGGCTGCAACTACACATGGAGGTGCAGAAGTATTAAACTACCCATGGGATACTTGGAATTTACATACGGCAGATGATGCGTGGTGGGTTTTTGTATGTCGTGAATATGCTGATACTTGTCATGCTTTTGCTCCTTCTAACTATATGAATCAATTTGATAATGGTATTACTCATGGTTATTCATGGTATCCAACACATGGTTCTCGTCAAGATTATATGAACTATTTCCATCATTGTAGAGAGGTGACTCTAGAGATATCTGATACTAAATTGATTCCGGAAAGTCAATTAGAAAATCATTGGGTTTATAATAAAAGATCTATGATTAATTATATGAAGCAAATGTATTATGGTGTTCAAGGTATCATTACTGATAGTATCACCGAAGAACCTCTAGTAGCAAAAGTAGAAATCCTTGATCATGATGAGTTAAATTCATTCGTGTACTCTAGAGATGGATTAGGAAATTATCACCGTTTAGTAAAAGCCGGCACCTATGATTTCAAATTTTCTGCTGAAGGATATCTTCCTAAGACATTTATTGGTGTTGAAGCTGAAGACTATGAATCTACCATATTGAATGTTCAATTGGTAAATGCGACTTTAACAGCTGATTTTTCTGCGGATCAAGTTCTAGTAGCAGCTGGTTCAACTGTTCAGTTTTCTGAAGATTGTTGGGGAGAGCCAGATACCTATTCTTGGACTTTTGAAGGAGGAACACCTGCTACATCCACAGAAGCAAATCCTCAAGTAATCTATAATGAAGTTGGAATATTTGATGTTTCTTTAGTGATAACTAAGGGTAGTGATATACAATCTATTTCTAAGGAAGAATATATTTCTGTTAACGAAGAATATATAATTGAAGATGGTGGTGTTACTACTTGTAGTGGTTTGTTTTTGGATAATGGTGGCTTAGACGCTAATTATAGTGCTAACCTAGATTATATCTACACTATTTATGGTTCAGAAGATGCTGAAACGGCTATCCTTTCTGTTGATTTTACCAGTTTTGCAGTGGAGTATCATGCCAGTTGTAACTATGATTACCTTGAGATTTATGACGGACCTAATACCACCTCTGAATTCATTGGTAAATATTGTGGAACTGATAATCCAGGGACAGTGATAAGTACTCATCCTGAAAATGCACTTACATTTGTTTTTCATTCTGATGGTTCTCAAGAGGATGCTGGATGGACTGCCGCCATTAGTTGCACTATTATTGACCAGATTAGTTTGGTTGATGCTCAGGATGCCTTAAAGATTTATCCAAACCCTGTTAATAATGGATGGTTACATATCGAACTAAACCAAGGTATTAATGAGATCAATATGTATAATTTAAGTGGTCAAGAAATAAAAACTTGGAATACTTCAGGAACGAAACAAAACATTAATATTTCAGCAATAGAAGCTGGAGTTTATTTATTAACTGTAAAATCTAATGATGCTGTTTATCATCAGAAGGTCAAGGTTCAATAATTAGCTTTAATATATTTTAAAAGGGGTTTTCTTATCGGAAAGCTCCTTTTTTTTGGTTCATGCTATTTCAGAAAAAAGCAGTTTGAATCAATATGCTTTATCTTATTTAACATAGAATCTATATTGCCATACATCCCAAAAGCCTCACTCACTAAAACTTTACTGTTTTTTTACTTTTTATTTCGATTCTCTTAGTATATCTTTGCTATTCTTAAAGAATCTAAATTAAAATAACAAATGGCACATTATCATAAGCTTGGGTCAATTCCAAAAAAGAGACATGTTACTTATTATAAAGATAACGGCGAACTATATGCTGAGCAGTTGATTTCAAGTGAGGGTTTTTCATCGGAATATACATTAACATATCATCATTATCCACCAACTCTTGTTACTGAAATAGAGGAGGCTGTTGATGTGAGTCCTGACTTTATGGAATTGGATTTAATGGTTAAAAGAAATTTTAGTGGCTTCGATGTGAAGCCTGAAGGAGATTTCTTAACTAGCAGACAAGTGGTTTTAGGTAATCAAGACCTTTATATTGCTTTGGCTGCTCCAAATATAAAGGCATCCGGTATTTTCTATAAAAACTCTCAAGCCCACGAAATGGTATTTATCCACAAGGGAAAAGGAGTGCTAAAAACTATGTTGGGTCATATTGATTTTGTTCCTGGCGATCATTTGATTATCCCTAAAGGAATTATATATCAAATGGAATTTGAAGGAGATGACAACCGCCTTTTTATTGTAGAATCTTTTAGCCCATTTCATTTTCCAAAGAGATATTTAAGTAATTCAGGACAATTATTGGAGAATGCACCCATTTATGAACGTGATATTCGCAGACCAGAGCGCTTAGAATCTATTGATGAATTAGGAGATTACAAAGTGTTGATAAAGAGAGATGATAAACTATATACCTATCACTATGAATCGCATCCCTTTGATGTGGTTGGCTGGGATGGATGTTACTATCCTTATGCTTTATCAATACACGAATTTGAGCCCATTACTGGGCGTATTCACCAACCTCCTCCGGTACATCAAACATGGGAAGCTCATAATTTTGTGACTTGTGCTTTTGTACCCCGCTTATTCGATTATCATCCTCAGGCGATTCCGGCTCCTTATAATCACGCCAATTTAGATTCCGATGAAGTACTTTATTATGTGGATGGCGATTTTATGAGTCGTAATAATATTGAAAAGGGGCAGATTACTTTGCATCCAATGGGAGTAGCTCATGGTCCTCATCCTGGAGCAGTGCAAAGGAGCATTGGTCAAAAAGAAACACAAGAGCTTGCAGTGATGGTCGATACTTTCAAACCTTTGAAAATCACTAAGCAGGCTTTAAATATTGAAGTTAAAGATTATTATAAAAGCTGGAAAAGCTAAGGGCAAAAGCAATAAGCTAAAAACTATTTAAACAAAAACTAAAATAATGGACAATACATGTATTCCTTTGAATGGAACTGATTATGTAGAATTTTATGTGGGTAATGCCAAACAAGCTGCTCATTTTTATCAAACGGCTTTTGGCTTTCAGCCAATTGCTTATGCTGGATTGGAAACTGGATTAACCGATCGCTCATCTTACGTTTTACGTCAAGGAAAATTAACTATTGTTTTAACTGCTTCACTAAAAAAAGATGGGGAAGTAGCTGAACATCATAAACTTCATGGCGATGGTGTAAAAGTAATTGCTTTAAATGTAGATAATGCTAGGGTGGCCTTTACCGAAACAATGTATAGGGGAGCTAAAGCACATTATGCACCAAAAGTAGAAAAAGATGAGGAGGGTGAAGTAGTACTTTCTGCCATCAAGACCTATGGTGAGACAGTGCATGTTTTTGTTGATCGGACTAAGTATTCTGGACCATTTCTACCTGGATATAAGAAATGGGAGCCCAAATATCAACCTAAGGATACAGGATTGCTATATGTAGATCATATTGTAGGTAATGTAAATTGGAATGAGATGGATAAAACAGCTCGTTATTATGAAGATATTTTTGGATTTACTCAGTTGATTTCTTTTGATGATAAAGACATATCAACTGAATACACTGCCTTAAAATCTAAGGTGATGAGTAATGATAATTTCAAAGTGAAATTCCCAATTAATGAGCCAGCTATCGGCTTGAAAAAATCACAGATTGAAGAATTTCTTGATTTCTATTATGGGCCTGGTCCACAGCATGTCGCTATGGCAACTAATGATATTATTGCAACTATTGCTGATTTAAAAAGTAGAGGGGTGGAATTTCTTCAGGTACCTGATAGCTATTACGATACAGTAATGGACAGAGTAGGAGAGATTGAAGAAGATTTAGAAGAATTAAAGAAACTAAACATCCTCATCGATAGAGATGATGAAGGATATTTATTACAGTTATTCACCAAGCCAGTTCAAGATCGTCCAACTTTCTTCTTTGAGATTATTCAAAGAAAAGGAGCCAAATCTTTCGGAAAAGGAAACTTTAAAGCCCTTTTTGAATCGATTGAGCTAGAACAAGGAAATAGAGGAACTTTATAAAACAATACTCTTTGGAATCTGTTGCCAAGAGAAACTAATGTTTCTAAACTATTTGGTACTACTGATTTCTGACTTCAAACTTGATTAAAACACAGAAATTAACAAATAATGGAAAATATATTTAATACAAAAGGATTAAGTTCATGGGTAGATATTCCCGATGATAGTGATTTCAGTATTCACAATATTCCTTTCGGAGTTTTTACTTATCAAGGAGAAACAAGATGTGGAAGTAGGTTAGGAGATTTTGTTCTAGATTTAGCACAATTGGGAGAGGATGGATGGTTCAACGATTTGCCACTTGGAAATGGGACAGTATTTCACAAAACTACTTTAAATCCATTTATGGAATTGGGTAATGAGAGTTGGACAAGTGTGAGAAATAGAGTTATCGAGCTTTTTCAATCGGCTAATACCGAAATAAGAGATGAAGAAGATATTCATGCAAAATATCTAATTCCAATTTCAGATGTTCAGATGGAGATGCCAGTTAAAGTTGGAGATTATACCGACTTTTATAGTAGTATTGAGCATGCCACTAATGTGGGCACTATGTTCCGCGATCCTGCAAATGCACTTTTCCCAAACTGGAAATATCTTCCAGTAGGTTATCATGGTAGAGCAAGTAGTATTGTGGTAAGTGGTACAGATATTCATCGCCCAAAAGGACAAACTCGATTAGATCCTGAACAACCACCAAAATTTGGTGCCAGTCAAAGAGTCGATTTCGAATTGGAAATGGCTTTTATCACTGGTCAAGGAAATAAATTGGGTGACCATATAACAACAGAAGATGCAGAGAAACACATCTTTGGCATGGTAATATTTAACGATTTATCGGCCAGAGATATTCAAACATGGGAATATGTTCCCTTAGGTCCCTTTCTTTCTAAAAACTTTGGGTCTGTAATTTCTCCATGGATAGTAACCCTTGATGCTTTGAAAGCTTATCGTGTAGCTGGTCCTGTGCAAAATCCAAAAGTGTTTCCCTATTTAGAATATGAAGGAGATAAGAATATTGATATTAATCTCCAAGTTGCTATTCAGCCAGAAAGTGCTGAGGAATCTGTGGTTTGCAATTCTAATTACAAGTATATGTATTGGAATATGAATCAGCAATTGGCTCATCAAACCATTAATGGTTGCAATGTAAAGCCAGGAGATATGTATGCTTCTGGTACCATAAGTGGGCCTACTGAAGATTCTTATGGCTCCATGTTAGAATTAGCATGGAAAGGAACTAAACCTTTGAAAATGAAAGATGGAACAGAACGAAAGTTTATCCACGATCAAGATACCATCATCATGAGAGCTTTCTGTGAAAAAGATGGACGACGAATTGGTTTCGGTGAAAGTGTATGTAAAATTTTACCAGCTAAATAATTTATTTAAAGACGAATTAGAATGATGACAATAAATCCAAAGGAGAGGAGTGTACAAGAGGTTCATCATGGACTTTTGGGTGGAATTGCACCTCGACCTATTGCCTTTGCAAGTACTATTGATAGAGATGGAAATCCAAATTTATCACCATTTAGCTTTTTTAATGCTTTTAGTGCTAATCCTCCTATTCTAATATTTTCACCAGCTAGAGGAGGGAAAGACAATAAAAACAAACATACTTTTTTCAATATTCAAGAAGTTCCTGAAGTGGTCATCAATATGGTGACTTTTGATATGGCTCAGCAGATGAGTTTAGCCAGTTCAAACTATCCCAAAGGGGTTAATGAGTTCGATAAAGCAGGGTTTACCATGCAGGAGTCAGAGACCATAAAACCATTCAGAGTGAAGGAGTCACCCATACAATATGAATGTAAGGTTCAACAAGTTATTGAGACAGGAACAGAAGGTGGAGCTGGTAATTTAGTAATTTGTGAAGTGACAAGAATCCATATTGATGAGAATATTCTAGATTATAATGGACATGTAGATCCCAACCTTGCAGATTTAGTAGGTAGAATGGGAGGGAACTATTATGTGAGAACCATTGGAGATGCTCTTTTTGAAATTCCAAAACCTTTAGCTCATATAGGAATAGGTTTTGATCTATTACCTAGTTTTATTCGTGATTCTAGAGACTGGAGCCAGCCTGAAAAAGCTCAATTAGCTGGTGTGGAACGATTACCCAATAAAGAAGATTTGAAAGACGAGAATCTTTCAGAATATGTGAATAATGGATTGACACAAAAAGGGTTGAATCCTATTTGTTATTCTAAAGATTTAATAGCCAATGGTAAGGTGTGGGATGCTTTAGTATTTTTGATGAAGCAAAGTCAATGATTGAAAAGTATAAAGTTCAATTTATTTTAAATTTTACTTAATATTTATAAAAGGAAAAAAAGCGACTGAAAGAGTCGCTTTTTTCATGTTCACCAATTAGTTGATAATAATTTTCCTATTGAGGAGCTCTTCATTTTGATGTAAGCGTATCATATAGATACCGGATTCTAGTTGACTTGTATTGAAAGTATTTTGATAGTCAGAAAGCTTTCTTTTCATGACTAACCTACCTTCCATATCATAAATCATGACTTCAGTATCTAATATTTCGTTCTGTGAAATGATAAAATAATCTTGAGCAGGATTAGGATATATATTGACTTCATAAGCTATTTGAGAAGCTTCAAACGACAATTCCTCATTACTGGTACTTACATTGATGGTATAATCCTCCACTTCACCATAGCTAAACGACTCACAATATGTAGGTATGGCATTCCATTTCATAGAGACGCGCATCCTGGTTTGGCCAGCAAATCCAGCTTTGCTATTGAAACTACCAGAAACCAAAGCACTTGTTAATGCAGAAGCAAATACTTCCTCATCAATATCTGCAAAGTCACCATCTCTATTCCAATCAATCCAAACTCTCCAAACCTCATTATAAACAGTACTTGAGAATGCTGGACTTAAACTTATGGTATTGCTTCCAGAGTTTAAATCAATAACATCAGCTGTATAATCAGAATAGCTGCTTCCGGAACTATTTTTTGTAAAAGAGTTAACTGTCACCTTGCTAATCCACTCATAACTGAAGTTATTACCTTGTGAGCTACAATAGTTAATTGGTGCAGCATTTACTGTGATATAATTTGTTTTAGTTTCGTTATCATTTCCTGTGGCATTTGTTGCTACTAAGCTTACAGTATAATTGCCAGGAGTATTATAAGTGATGCTAGGGTTTTGGGCTGTACTAATAGAAGGTGTGCCTCCAGTGAATGACCAGCTCCATGAGCTAGGATTATGGGTAGAAGCATCGGTAAATTGTATGCTTTCTCCAGCATTTATTACTGTTGTTGAAGCCGAAAAAGCAGCAATTGGAGCTAATGGAGCACTAAAAGTTACCGTATAATCTTCTACTTCACCATAGGAGAAGGTTTCACATGAACTTGGGTTGGCATTATACTTCATAGTAACTCTCATTCTCGTGCTTCCCGTTGCACCATTGTCCACTGTAAAACTCCCTGCAACAACAGCACTACCATTTCCACTGAAAACTTCCTCTCCAGCATCCTCAAAATCGCCATCCTTATTATAGTCAATCCAAATTTTCCAATATTCTGCATAAGTACTACTTTTGAAAGATGGAGTTAAAGTAACAGCTACATTTTCTCCTTGGTTCAGGGAAACAATATCACCTGTAAAATCAGAATATCCTGTAGCTCCAGAGCTTTTTGTAAAACTACCCATCACTACTTTTGAAATCCACTCATAGCTAAAATCATTTCCTTGGGAATTACAATAAGTAATGGGGGCTTGACTAACAGATATTAAATTGCTTTTAGTTTCAGTATCACTTCCACTAGCATTTGTGGCTGTTAAAGTAACAGAATATGTGCCAGAAGTTTGATAAGTAACGGTTGGATTTTGATCAGTTGAGCTTGAAGGTGTTCCACCAGGAAAACTCCAAGACCAAGCGCCTGGGCCATAGGTTGTTTGATCGGTGAAGCTAATGCTTTGACCAGTATTGATATTTGTTGCACTTTGGGTAAAGTTAGCCACCGGTGGCTGCGTAGATGCAGTTTTAATTCCGCTAATAATGATAGAGAAATCTTGATTTCCACCACTTATGGTTCCATCGTGATCTACAGTAATAGTATAAGAAGCATCAGCAGTAGGATTAGCAATGTATACAACTTCCACATTATCTCTATTGTTTTCTCCGTTATTGGTAGCGGCAGCAGAAGGAGAACTAGCTGTTAATGACCATGGATAATGAGTGGTTCCGCCATTACTTAACCTTAAATCTAAGTCATTTACTAGCATTGCAGTTGTTGGATCTAAAGAATTTGAAGTTGGCGTTCCTGCTACATCTGTCCAAACTATAGTCACCTTAATAGGTTCGTTTCCCTTGGCAATAACTGTTCTTTGGTAATTTGCACCGTTCGCCAGATTTAACTCGTCCAACACATTTAAACTTTGGTCTTCTGTAATGGTTTGAGCTGCTGTTAGTGTGTTCATTAATCCCCATCCAAATTGGTAGTCAGGTCCAATATTAGTACCAGCTTCATCGGCAGTATGAATGACAAGTGCTTTTAATGTAGCAGCTTTCATGAAATTGTTTCCTCCTTTTAAATTATTATAGTGCTCCTGTAATAAGAGGAGGGAACCTGTGGTGGATGGAGATGACATTGAAGTTCCACTTAGTGATTGGTAATCAGAGTCATTGTCATCATCTGCTGAATATAAACCAACCCCATTAGCTACGATATCAGGTTTAATTCTACTGTCATCGCAAGGTCCCCAAGAACTAAAGCTACTCATCACTACGTCAGATACTTGGCTATAGCCACTTGAAATATCTTCGACTGCACCAACTGTCAATATATTTTTAGAGACACCAGAGTGTGAAATACAATCGTAAGGCCCATCTTGAGGATAACTACCGTTTGTTGGTCCGTCACCGCGATCGTTACCAGCCGATTTTACAATTAAATAATTAGGAGCGTTGTGTGCGATAATATCCCAATCTCTCGCTTGTGTATCGTAGAACCCAAAGAGATAATCCTCTTGTGAACTGATACTCGTAGTTCCATACCAAACCCAGCTAGATCCATTCCAAGACCATCCTCGACCATATCCATAACTATGATTAGAAACCAGAGCTCCATTAGCTGCTTCTGTAGCCATTTCCGACTCATCACTATTCCAATCGAAAGCACGCAGTTGCGCTTGAGGGGCCATCCCTTTTGCACTAGAAACTACTCCAGAACCAATTAATGTTCCGGCCACGTGCTGTGCATGATAATGAGTGGTCGTTGCACCATCGACTTGGGTAACTCTTCCTGTCAATTCCTGATGAGAAGTGCGGATGGCTCCACCATCCCATTCATGGACAGTCATTCCAGAGCCATTAAGATTTAACCCGGAACCACCTCCAGTATGTACCTTATTTGTAGAGATGGTTTTAGCTGCCACTTCATTTTCAGTCCTATAATACTGAGGGTTTCCATAGAAATCGATAGACATTAATTCCATAAATACCTCATCATTTTCTATGAAAACTGGAATATCGTTTTTTTTTGCATACCTTAAAGCTTCTGCTTTTTTAACCGTGAATGACTGAGCCTTTTCGTTGGCAAAATTGAGGAGTGTTGATTTTTGAGTAACATTTTGCGCAAAGGAACCATTAGATAGAATTAAAACTCCTAATACTACCATAACATAGTAATTTAAAAACTTCATAATTGTGATTTTAATTAATAAATTGAGTGTTTTGATGTGTTATGGTCAAAGATGGTCGTGATTGGTAAAAGCAGCAAAAATTGATAATTGCTTGTGTGGGCAATGGCGAATTTTAATAGCGGCTTATCTATTAATACCAGAATTGTCAAAAGCGTACCCCTTTGGTATGAATTAGTTATTAACAATTGTTGAAATAATAAAATACTTAAACGTTATATATAAGCAAATGAATAATCTATGGATAAAGTATATATTAATAGCTTTACCTATAAGGTCATTAAATATTTAATAGGGATTGTATTTGAAAAAGCATGTCTGTTGACAATTGCAGTTATAGCTGCTCAAAATTATGTAAACAATATTTTTTGAAGAATCGAATTGTATAAATTCAAATGATTGATGTATAATAATTTAGAAAATACATTTCAGAAAAGGAATGGGGCTTTTTATAGAAAAAGTAATTCTTACTCCTGAAGAAACAATCGATACCCACTTCCATGGATATTGATAATCTGCAATCGACTATCAGCTTTTAGGAATTTACGAAGCTTTGTAATATATACATCCATGCTTCGAGTAGTAAAGTAATTATCATCTCCCCATATTTGCTTTAAGGCTTCTTCCCGTGGTAATACTTCACCCAAATTAAGTAATAATAACCTGAGTAGTTCAGCTTCCTTAGGACTTAATTTAATACTCTCTTCAGTGCTGGTATTGAGTAATTCTCTAATCATAGAACTAAAATGGAAGATTCCAATCTCAAATTCATGGCTGTCAGTGGGCTTTTTTAGAGTTTTTCTTCCTAATATCGCTTTGATTTTATAAATTAATACTTCAGAATCAAATGGCTTTTTGATATAATCGTCGGCACCAAGTTCATAGCCTTTTACTTCGTCTTCTTTTAAAGTTTTGGCTGTCAGGAAAATGAATGGAATTTCAGGGGCTTGGCTCCTGATACTTTGTGCTACTGAGAAGCCGTCAACATTAGGGAGCATCACATCGAGTATGCAGAAGTCAAATTTTGACTCGTCGAACTTATCTATAGCTTCTTGTCCGTCTTGGACCCAAAACACCTCAAACTTGTGAATCTCTAAATATGCTTTTAAAACTTCACCAAAACTTTTGTCATCCTCTAATAAAAATATTTTCATTTTTTTCCTTTCTCTTATTTCTTAATGGGTAGTCGAATTTCAAAACTACTACCTATGCCCAATTCACTTTTCACATGAATACTTCCACCATGTTTTTCTATTATAGCTTTTACATAGGTGAGTCCCAATCCATATCCTTTAATATTATGTACATTTCCCGCTTCAATTCTATAAAACCTATCGAAAATATACTGTAACTCTTTTTTATTCATCCCTTTACCCTTATCACTAATATTGATAGAAAGGTGATATTTTGTATTCGAAGTGGCTATTTTTATCTGAACAGGCTCTTCAGAATATTTGATGGCATTGTCCAATAAATTATAGAATACATTTATTAGGTGTACTTGGTCTGCTAATACTTCAAAGGTATTTGCTTGGAAATCAGAAGAAATATTCCCTTTGTCCTCAAGTTTTATTTGTGTGTTTTCCACTATATTCTGCAAAACTTCATGAACATCAATGGTTTGTTTTTCGAGTTTCAACTCTTTGCTTTCTAATCTAGCCATTTGTAATATCTTCTCCACCAGCCTATTCATCCTCCTGTTTTCTTTTTTTATCATGCCTGTGAAATAGCTGACTTTATCTTTGTTACCTAAAATAATAGGATTTAATATTGAATCAGAAGCCAATGAAATGGTAGCGATTGGTGTTTTAAATTCATGTGTCATATTATTAATGAAATCACTTTGAACTTCAGATATTTTCCGATGGTGAAGTAGATTTTTAATTATAAGTAATAAACCTATTGTCAGCATCAGTGTGAAAGCAATAGATAAAGTAATAGGAGTAGAGAGGTTTAAATACAGTTGTTTACGATTAACCTGTAATGCTAATAGTTGTTTTCTAGGAATCAGTTCATAAGGATATAAATTGGAAAAATAACTAAAGGAATTCTTGTCAAAATCATGGCTAGAATAAAGCACCGTCTCTTCACTTAAACTATCTAATATAGCAAAGTTAAATTGATTGGGGATATTATATTCTATTAAGCTTTTTTCAATCACTTCCTGTATTAATTTTTTTGGGATGCTATCCATAAAAGGCTTACTCCACTCATCCATCTCCCAAACCAATTGGTCTATAGTAGTTTCGATATTGTCTTTTTCATCTCTTAGGGCAATAGTTTTGTATTCTAGAACTTGTATCAGGCTATCAGCTTTAGCTTCAAAACTTTGGTAAATAGAGTCGTTTTTGAGTTTGATATGAATCTTAGTTTCTATGTTATTACCATTTCCATTTACAAATTCCCAATCCGCCTTTTCGTCATAAAACTCTAATTCCCTTTCTACATTAGCATTGACTATAATCATATTATTACTCATACTATCCAGCATTTGCGAAATCACTACTTCTTGAAAATGTTCAAATTCATTATCTGCAAAAATGATAGCATTCTCTTCAATTTCATGTTCAATACTAATTCGGTGAATGTTGCGTGTGTTGAGATGACTTCTTTGAATATGATAGAGTTTTTCTTGTTGGTCAAGTGCATCTATTGCAAACTTTAATGCCCTATTTACATTCTGATCAAATAGTACTCTATTTTGTTCATAAAGCATATTAATCCAATAATATTGAATACCAATGGAACCCAATAAAGCAAAAATGCTAAAAATGATGACGATCTGTATCTTTCTTTTATTCATAATAGAAAGACAAAACTAAACAATTAGATATAAGGATAATAGCACTTTAACCTAAGTTTAACCTTTGTTAATAGCAAAGATTAACATATTTTCAAATTTACAATAATTATAAATTACCTATAAAGTAGATTGAGTTTCAGAGCCTACGATTTACACCTAAAATTAAGATATCCCTCTTCAATCGTTTGCGGTTGAAAATACTTGATAAAAAATGAGTTGAAGATGCCAACTAAGTGATTCATGTATTTAAATATTATTACTTTTGCGCTACTATTTAACCGAAAATAGATTAATTAAACAAGATATCAGAGATGAAAAGAGTTTTAGTATTAACGGGAGGTGGAGATTGCCCCGGACTGAATGCAGTAATAAGAGCCATTGTTAAAAGAGCAGCACAAGAGAAAGATTGGGAAGTTGTTGGAAGTATTCAAGCTTTTAATGGTGTTTTATGGGAGCCTACACAAATTAAAGTGTTAGACCAAGCCGCTGTAAAAGGAATTCACTATCAAGGTGGAACCATCATTGAAACAACAAATAAAGGAGGACCATTTGCTTGGCCTATTAAAGATAAAAAAGGAAATTGGATTAGTGTAGATCGTTCAGAAGAAATGCTTCGTAAGCTACAGTTCATGGGTATTGATGCAGTTATCAATATTGGTGGAGATGGTAGTCAGGTTATTTCTCAGAAACTTTTCGAAATGGGGTTGAATGTTATTGGTGTTCCAAAAACTATTGATAATGACCTTTCTGCTACCGATTCTACTTTTGGTTATCAGACAGCTGTTCAAATTGCTACTGAAGCACTAGATAAATTAGTAACTACGGCTGCTTCACATAACCGTGTTTTCGGTATGGAGGTGATGGGACGTTATGCCGGTTGGATTGCATTAAATGCTGCAATTGCTGGTGGTGCCGATGTATGTTTGATTCCTGAAATTCCTTATGATATTAAATTAGTTAAGGAAAAATTAGAAAGCCGTTTCTATAAGGATAGAGGCTTCGGAATTATGGTGGTTTCTGAAGGAGCAAGACCTGCTGAAGGAACTATGCACTACGAAAGAAGCCAAGAAGTAGGATACGAAAACCTTAAATTAGGCGGTATTGTTCACCAGGTTCTTAGAGAATTAAAAGATGCTGGAATGAAAGCTGATATGAGAGATGTCATGCTAGGACACTTACAAAGAGGTGGTGTACCTGTAGCTTACGATAGAGTTTTAGCAGCCCAGTTTGGTGTTAAAGCATTCGAGATGGTCTTAGAAGAAGAATTTGGAAAAATGGTTTCTTACCAGCATCCAGACATTGTTTCAGTTCCATTGAAAGATGCTATAGACAAACCTAACTTTGTTACTCTTGACAATAGAATTATCCAAACTGTTAAAGGATTAGATATATGCTTAGGAGCTGAAGTTTAAAATAATAAATTTACAATCATACCATATTTATATCCTGTATCACTAGTGATGCAGGATTTTTTTTGCCTTGTATTTGTAAATGTTGGTGTAAATTTTTTAAAACAATAGAGTTTTACTTAATTTTAGAATAACTAGATATGAAAATCATTTTTTTTGTAAATTTGCAATTCTTCAAAACAGAAAATGACAAAACTATTTTTGAAATACTTAATTCTAAATCGCTTTTTAAATATTAAGAATCGCGATAACTTTCATTACTCTTTTTAAAACCATAGTAAAATGGTTTTACTTATAGTATTTTGATGATTCAAATGCTATTTTTTCTAAATAACATCTTTTAGATACTTATCGGTATCACATTAGATGACCAATTATTTCTCATTATTATTTTATTTCATTAAAAAAAGAATTTTGTTATGCAATTACCTTACGCAGAACCATTTAAAATTAAAATGGTTGAAACTATAAAAAGAAGTACACGCGAAGAACGTGAAAAGTGGATCAAAGACGCAAAATATAATTTATTCAATCTTAAAAGTGAACAGGTTTTTATTGACCTTTTAACTGATAGTGGTACTGGAGCTATGAGTGATAAACAGTGGTCAGAAATGATGATTGGTGATGAGAGTTATGCTGGTGCTAGCTCTTTCTATAAAATGAAAGCTGCCATCAAAAATATTTTAGGCTTCGATTATTTCTTACCAACACACCAAGGAAGAGCAGCTGAGAATGTATTATTTTCTGTTTTGGTAAAAGAAGGAAACATTATTCCTGGCAACAGCCATTTTGATACTACAAAAGGTCATATCGAATTTAGAAAGGCAAAGGCAGTAGATTGTACTATTGATGAAGCTTTTGATACTACTGTACAACACGATTTTAAAGGAAATATAGACTTAGCCAAGTTGGAAAAAACTTTCAATGATTATCCTATGGCTCAGATTCCTATGGTTATTATTACAGTAACATGTAATTCATCTGGAGGACAGCCTGTAAGCATGCAAAATATTAAAGATGTTCACGCCCTTTGTAAGAAATATGGAACACTAGTGATGTTTGATTCTGCTCGTTTTGCTGAAAATGCATATTTCATCAAAACAAGAGAACCTGGTTATGCTGACAAAACTATCAAAGAGATTGTGAAGGAAATGTATACCTACGCTGATGCCATGACCATGAGTTCTAAAAAAGATGCCATTGTAAATATGGGAGGATTCATAGGATTTAAAGATGAAGATTTATATAAGCAAGCTAGTGTTTTTGGAATCATTTTTGAAGGCTATATTACATACGGAGGAATGTCGGGAAGAGATATGAATGCTTTAGCTCAAGGATTAGATGAAGGTACTGAGTTTCCGTTCTTAGAATCTAGAGTTGGACAAGTAGCCTATTTAGGTAGCAAGTTAAAAGAATATGGTATTCCTATTCAAGAACCATTTGGAGGGCATGCTATTTTTGTGGATGCCAAAAGATTCCTTCCTGAATTGCCCAAAGAAGATTTCGTTGCTCAAACACTTGCAGTGGAATTGTATATAGAAGGTGGAGTAAGAGGAGTAGAGATCGGAGCGATTTTAGCTGATAGAGATCCTATTACAAGAGAAAATAGATATCCTGAATTAGAGTTATTAAGATTAGCTATTCCTAGAAGAACTTATACCAATAACCATATGGAATATATCGCAGCCGCTCTGAAGAATGTTTTCGATCGCCGCGAAGAAATCACTTCTGGCGTGAAAATCACTAAAGAAGCTCCAATCATGCGCCACTTTACTGTGGAATTGGAAAGACTCTAGTTCTAACCTCTAGATGAAATCAAAAGAGATGTTGTTGCCCTGGCAGTAACATCTCTTTTTTTGTTTTCGGGATTGAAGAAAGAAACACGAAGTTAAAGCTTGTCCATATTTGGAAAATCTATTCAATCTCATATATCTTCCAACTACTAAATGTTGCCATCCAGCATCCAGCATCCGTCTTCTACATCAAATCACGCTCCACATCTTTATCTCCACGACCCGAAAGATTGATCACACTCACCTGACCAGTTTTTCCTTTGAGTAGTTTAGCTGCAAGAGCAATAGCATGAGAGGATTCAATGGCAGGAATTATACCTTCTAATTTACTTAATAGTTTAAATCCTTCAATGGCTTCATCGTCGGTAACAATATGATAATGAGCACGACCAGTATCTTTGAGTAAAGCATGTTGTGGGCTCACCCCGGGATAATCTAATCCTGCAGCAATGCTATGCGATGGGTATATCTCATCATTCTCATCAGTTAATGCATAGCTAAATGTTCCTTGAAATACGCCTGGTTTTCCGAGGCTAAGTGTAGCAGCCGTATCCCCTAATACTCCATTTCCTCCACCTTCTGCAGCATGAATGGCAACTTCACGGTCTTTTAAGAAATCACCGAAGAGTCCTATTGCGTTTGAGCCTCCTCCAATGCATGCAAATAGATTATCTGGCAATCTTCCTTCTTTCTCAATAAACTGCTTTTTGGTTTCCTTACCAATCACCGATTGAAAAAAACCAACCATAGTAGGATAGGGATGGGGTCCAACCTGCGACCCTAATAAATAAAATACATGTGGATTCTCAATATAATAACCTAAGGCTGCGTCAACTGCATCTTTCAATGTAGCTGTTCCTGATTCAGTTAATACCATTTCAGCACCTAGAAGCTTTATTCTACTCACATTCATCTTTTGGCGCTCGGCATCTTTGGCACCCATAAATACCTTGCATTTCATACCGAATAATGCAGCTGCAGTCGCGGTGGCTACACCATGTTGACCTGCACCTGTTTCCGCAACTATTTCAGTTGCCCCCATTCTTTTGGCTAGTAAAATCTGCCCAATTGTATTATTGATTTTATGCGAACCAGTATGATTTAAATCTTCTCTTTTTAAATATACCTTAGAACCAATATGTTGGCTCAAGCGATGGGCATAATATAGGGGAGAAGGTCTTCCCACAAAATTCTTCAAGTAATAGATATATTCTTGTTCGAAACTACTGTCTTTACTGTATTTCTCGAATTGCTCAGCCAACTCTAATAATTTCCCCTCTAAAACAGGTGGTACAAACATTCCCCCATAATCTCCAAATTTACCATTAACTGATGCGAAATCTTGTTCTGTTTGTTTTGTTGTAATATTTTCCATTTTAAGCTATATTTTTTGAATTAATCATTATTTTTTTTCGATAATTGGTTGTCTATTTAATGATAAACGGATGCCATCGAAATATGATTTTTTCTATCCAAAAGGAGAATTTAGTTTTCATTTATTATAATTTAAAAATTAATGCACAAAAAAAGCCGAAGGTTTTCACCTTCGGCTGTATATTTTAAATATAGATATACTGGGTTACTTTCCTATTTCGAATTGAAATGAAAGCCACCACCAAAATCTATTATTCATCGCTATAATCATGTTACAAAACTAGTATTTATTTTTATTTGGCAAATACTTTTTTTGATATTTATTCAAGTAAATTTATTATTTCTGAGCAATGTTATTGATAAACAATGCGTTGTGATTTTAAATTTTTTACTATAAAGATGAATAAGGAAGCCATTACTTTATGATATAATTTATACATTTGAGAAAAATATGACTCTAAGAATAAAACATCCTTATCATGAAAAAATGCATTTTTCTAATCTTGACAGTAATTGTTTTCCTTCCTCAGGTTTTTGCCCAGTATGATGTTCAGACAAGGAATAATATATCTTGGAATTTAATAGATATGGGGTTACAGCGTTTTACCATAGATTATGAACGAATGACTAAAAATGGAAATATGTCTGTAATTATTCCATTATCTTATCGTTTTGGTGAGATTCATCGTTCTGCGGATGATTATAGTTATAACTATTCTCCAATTGGAGATTTAGATGATTTTAAAGATGAATCAGATTGGTATGTAGGATTTGGATTTATGTTTCACCCCATTGCTAAACCCACTAAAGTTAAATTCTTTTTCGGTCCTGAAATCAGGTTTGGTGGTGCTACCCATAGAAATGATTATTATTACTATGAGGAGTATGACTATATTTCATCAGATTTTTCTCCAAGTGAGGAAGTTCAAGAAATCAAATACGCCTATGCAGCTTTTTTAGTGGATGTAGGAATTAAATATTATCCCATCAAGCAATTGTTTATGGGTGTTAAGATAGGAGTTGGAGCCTATGGCAATCATGAGAATAGTATAAATGCAATTGTTTCTCCAGCGTTTAAAATGGGTTATAGCTTCTAAATTGAAATTATTACAAAGTCTTTAATAAATTTCTGATATTTGCTCAATCAAGCAACTCCAATATTTGATATTGGTCTATGTATTTATAAGAAACAAAAAAATAAACAATATGAAAAAGTATTCTCTATTATTAATGATGGTTTTTTCAGTATTGAGCATTCATGCTCAGAAACACGATTCTGATAAAGAGCAGGATGAAGCTGCTTTTGGAAGAAATAATATCTCTATTATGTTATCAGATGTGGTATTAAAACGAGTAAGTTTCGAATATGAGCATATATTTGGAGATGAAGGAAATATGTCGATCAATATTCCATTTTCAATTGCTATTGGTGAAGCCGATGATGTTTATGGAGACCAAGTGAATTGGTGGGGTGGTTTAGGTATGAAATTATATCCTACAGGTCAAGGTAAAATTAGATATTTCGTGGGACCAGAAGTAAGAGTGATTTCAGCTCACTATGAAGGCATTGATTATTCTTATTATGACGGCTATACTGAAGAAAAAGATGTGAAAGAGGAATACATTCACACAGCTTTTTTACTGAATAATGGATTTATCTATGAGCCCACTAAAAACTTTATCTTTTCTGTGAATTTAGGAGTGGGTTTCATGTCGCGAGATCAAAAAACTGGTGATGGAGTGCAACCTATGGCCACACCAAGTGTTCGTATGGGTTTCCGATTCTAAATAATTTCTATGAAAAAATATTATTTCGTAATTTCCTTACTTAGTTTTGGATTACTATTTGGTTGCCAAGAAAAACCGTTAAAAAAGGTGCATTTTACTGGTACAGCTCAAGGAACTTATTATGCCATTAACTATTACGAGACTGATTCTCGCGATTTCCAAAATGAGGTGGATAGCCTATTAAATGCTTTTGATCAATCTGTTTCTGTTTATCAGCCCAATAGTATTGTAAGTAAAATAAACAGGAACGAAGAGGTGGAATTAGACGATTGGTTCATTGAGAACTTTAACCTTTCTCAAAAAATATCAGGAGAAACAGAAGGCAGCTTTGATATGACTATTGCTCCTTTGGCCAACGTTTGGGGGTTTGGAACCTTTGAGAAGCCCGATTCTGTAAATCATGCGCTAATTGATAGTCTAAAACAATATGTGGACTATCATCAAATCTCTATTATAAATGGAAAGCTGATTAAGCAGAATCCACATATTCAACTTAACTTTAATGCCATTGCACAAGGGTATGCAGTTGATGTTTTAGCTAAATATTTCAAATCTAATGGGATTAATGATTTCCTGATCGACCTTGGAGGTGAAATTTATGCAAGTGGACAAAAGCCCAATGGTGATCATTGGAAAATTGGCATAGAGATTCCTGAAGATGGTGCTGAGGAGCGCTTTTATAATAGAATCATTAGCCTAAAAGATGCAGCTGTAGCCACATCAGGAAATTATAGAAAGTTTTATGAGCTAGACGGGAAAAAATATGCACATAGCTTGGATCCAAAAACAGGATTCCCTGTTACACATAGTCTTTTAAGTACAACCGTCATTGCTCCCTCAGCTGGAGAAGCCGATGCCTACGCTACTGCTTTTATGGTGTTAGGAGTGGAAAAAACCTTAAAATATGCAGAAATTCATCCTCATATCAAGGTATACTTAATGTATGATGAAGATGGGGAACTAAAAACAGCTATGAGTAAAAGTTTTGAGGAATATATTTCGGTTGGCAGTGAGTAAACTAGAAAAACAAATAATAAAAAATCCCCTTTTCAAGCGAACAGGGGATTTTTTGCATTTTATAGAAAAGAATTATTATTTCTTTTTCTTAGTAATCTTAATCACAATCTTTTCCAGCTTTTTACTGTAGTCGATTGCAATAGTATCGCCTTCTTCCAATTTAGTTTTGATAATCTCTTCTGCCAACTCATCTTCAATATATTTTTGAATAGCACGCTTTAAGGGTCTTGCACCAAAATGAGGATCCCAGCCTTTTTCAGCTAAGAAATCTTTAGCCTTCTCAGTCACTCTAATCTTATATCCTAAATCGTGGATACGCTGATAAAGTCCCTTGAGCTCAATGTCGATAATCTTATGAATATCATCTCTTTCTAAATTATTGAACACAATGACATCATCAATTCTGTTTAAGAATTCAGGTGCAAAAGCTTTCTTCAAAGCATTTTCTATAACACCTTGTGTATGTGCCGACTTATTGCCTTGACGAGCTTGGGTATTAAATCCAACACCAGTACCGAAGTCTTTCAACTGACGACTACCAATATTAGAAGTCATAATGATAATGGTATTTTTAAAATCTACCTTTCTTCCAAAACTATCAGTGAGTTGCCCATCATCCAATACTTGTAGCATCATGTGGAAAACATCGGGATGTGCTTTCTCAATTTCATCAAGTAAGATGATAGAGTAGGGTTTGCGGCGAACTTTCTCGGTTAACTGGCCTCCTTCTTCGTAGCCCACATAGCCAGGAGGAGCGCCCACCAATCTACTTACTGCAAATTTCTCCATATACTCACTCATATCGATACGGATTAAGGTGTCGGCGGAGTCGAACATATATTCTGCGAGTATTTTTGCTAGATAAGTTTTACCCACACCAGTAGGGCCTAAAAATATAAAAGTTCCAATGGGTTTGCTAGGGTCTTTTAATCCTGCACGATTCCTTCTAATAGCCTTTGTAACTTTCTGTATAGCATCGAATTGACCAATAACTGATTCGGCCAAGTCATCTTCCATTTTCTGCAGTTTATCACCTTCTTTTTGGGCAATTCTTTGTACAGGAACACCGGTCATCATAGCAACCACTTCAGCCACATCTTGCTCAGTAACTTCCTCTCTATTTATCTGAGTTTCTTGTTCCCATTTGCGTTTGGCTAAGTCTAATTCTTCTTGTAATTCTCGTTCATTATCCCTTAACTGCGCAGCTTGTTCAAATTGTTGCTTTTTAATAGCATTTTTCTTTTTCTGAATAGCCTCCTCAATTTTTCCTTCTATTTTAATGATACCATCAGGCACATTCATATGAGTGATATGAACACGAGCTCCAGCTTCATCTAAAGCATCAATAGCTTTGTCTGGTAAGAATCGATCACTCATATATCTGTTGGTTAACTGAACGCATGCTTTTAAAGCTTCGTCAGAATAACGCACTAAGTGATGATCTTCATATCGTTCTTTAATATTAGATAGAATGGTTTCTGTTTCTTCAGGAGAGGTGGCATCCACAATGATTTTCTGGAATCTTCTTTCTAAAGCACCGTCTTTTTCAATGGTTTGGCGATATTCATCTAAAGTGGTTGCACCAATACATTGGAGTTCTCCACGAGCCAAGGCTGGTTTAAACATATTTGAGGCATCTAAAGAACCTGAAGCATTACCTGCACCAACGATAGTATGAATTTCATCTATAAATAATATGATATTGGGATTTTTCTCCAATTCATTTAAAATAGCTTTCATTCTTTCCTCAAATTGACCTCTATATTTCGTTCCTGCGACAATAGATGCTAAGTCTAGGGTAAATATTCTTTTATTAAATAAAGCTCGGCTTACCTGACGACTCACAATTCTAATGGCCAAACCTTCGGCTATAGCAGACTTGCCAACACCTGGTTCCCCAATTAAAATTGGATTGTTTTTTTTACGACGGCTTAGAATTTGAGCAATACGTTCCAACTCACTTTCTCTTCCAACAATGGGGTCTAATCTATTCTCCTCGGCTAATCGGGTTAAATCACGACCGAAATTATCTAAAACTGGAGTTGAAGATTTAGGATCCCCATCTTTTTTGCTAGGCTTATTGGTTTTTTGGGATTTCCCACTACCTTCATCTGGCTCTGGAGGAAATCCTCCAGGATATTGGTCTTCTATAGGATCTATTTTATCTTGTGTCTCTTCTTCTTTTCCACTACTATATTCTTGCACAAGAGTAGTAATTTTAGAATAATCAATCTGGTTCTTATCCAACATCTGAGTAACAATATTATCTGGGTCTTTTAAAATAGCCAATAATAAATGTTCAGTACCCACTTGTTGAGACTGAAAACGGCGAGCTTCCAAATATGTGAGTTTAATTATTCTTTCGGCTTGACGGACAAAAGGAATATTTTGTGATGAAGAATAAGTTTCGCTTTCTGAAGCAATTGTTTTTTCTATTTTTAATCTTAGTGTATCAATGGGTAATCCCAAGTCGGATAACATCTTATAGGCCATCCCATTTCCTTCTTTTATGATACCAAGAAAGAGATGCTCAACACCTATATAGTTGTTTTTGAGGCGAATAGCCTCTTGCCGACTGAGTGATAGTACTTCCCTAACTCGGGCGGAGAATTTTGCTTCCATAAAGCTCTTTTTAGAATAATATTAAGTCAATCAAAACTATTGACAAAAATAGAGGTAATTTGATTGTGATGTTCTATTTTTTCAACAAGAACTTGTTAAAATTGTTCATTCTTTACTTCATCATTTCAAAGGTATTTTGAAAGAATTTAACTATCTTCGCGTCCTTATATAAGATATGAAATCTTATGTTTAAATACTACTCAAATTACAATTTAATTCTATGCACGAAGGAGAAAGAATAATTAAGGTAGGGATATCTGATCAAATGAAAGCTGCATACATAGATTACTCTATGTCTGTTATTGTTTCCAGAGCTCTACCTGATGTTCGTGATGGTTTAAAACCAGTTCACAGACGAGTATTGTATGGTATGCTTGATTTGGGCGTTTTATCTAATAGACCGTATAAAAAATCAGCGAGAATCGTGGGAGAGGTGCTTGGTAAGTATCACCCACATGGTGATTCTTCAGTATATGATGCAATGGTAAGAATGGCTCAGGAATGGTCTTTAAGATACCCTGTAGTTGATGGCCAAGGTAACTTTGGTTCTATTGATGGTGATAGCCCTGCTGCTATGCGTTATACAGAAGCTCGATTAAGAAAGATATCAGAAGATATGCTTATCGATATCGATAAAGAAACTGTTGATTTTCAATTAAACTTTGATGATTCATTAAAGGAACCTACGGTTTTACCTACACGTATACCCAATTTGCTTGTTAATGGTACTAGCGGTATTGCTGTTGGTATGGCCACAAATATGCCCCCTCATAATTTAACAGAAGTGGTAAATGGTACCTTAGCTTATATTGATAATAATGATATCGATATTAAAGGGTTAATGGAATACATTAAAGCTCCTGATTTCCCAACCGGTGGTATCATCTATGGATACGATGGCGTAATTAATGCCTTTGAAACTGGTAAGGGTAGAATAGTCATGAGAGGCGAAACCACCATAGAAGAAACCAAGTCTGGAAAAGAAATGATTATAGCTCACAGTATTCCTTATCAAGTGAATAAAGCAGATATGATCAAAAAAACTGCTGATTTGGTTAACGATAAAAAAATTGAAGGCATTAGTGATATTAGAGACGAATCCGATAGAGATGGTATTCGTGTAGTATATGAATTGAAGAGAGACGCCAATACTAACGTAGTTCTCAATAAATTATACCAATATACAGCCCTACAATCCTCATTTTCTGTAAACAATATTGCTTTAGTTCATGGGCGACCTGAGGTACTGAACCTTAAAGACCAAATATATCATTTTGTTGAACATAGGCATGATGTGGTTGTCAAAAGGACTCAATATGAATTAAAACAAGCAGAGAAAAGAGCTCATATCTTAGAAGGTTTGATTATTGCTTCTGATAATATTGATGAGGTAATTAAAATTATTCGTGGCTCAAAAAGTCCAGAAGAAGCTAGAGAAGCTTTAATTGTTCGTTTTGAATTAAGCGATATACAATCTCGTGCTATTGTTGAAATGAGATTACGTCAACTGACCGGTCTTGAACAAGATAAGTTAAGAGCAGAATATGAAGCTATAATGAAAACCATAGAATACTTGAAAGCCATCTTGGAAAGCAAGGAGATGAGAATGGATATCATTAAAGAAGAGCTTAATGAGATTAGAGATAAATATGGTGATGAGCGCATGAGTAGAATCGAATACAGCGCTGCGGATTTCCGTATTGAAGATACTATTCCTGATGACGACGTAGTAATTACTATTTCACATGCTGGATATATTAAAAGGACAAATTTAACAGAATACCGTCGCCAAAATAGAGGTGGAAGAGGATCAAAGGGAAGTAGCACCAGAAATGAAGATTTCTTAGAGCACCTTTTTGTTGCGAGTATGCACGATTATATGTTATTCTTCACCGAGAAAGGAAAAGTATTCTGGTTGAGGGTATTTGAAATTCCTGAAGGAACTAGAACAACCAAGGGTAGAGCCATTCAAAATATAATCAATATTCCTCCCGATGATAAAGTGAGAGCTTATATCAATACTAAGGATTTAAAGAATGAAGATTATATAAAGAATAACTTCATCATTCTAGCAACAAAAAAAGGTGTAATCAAGAAAACTTCTCTTGAGTTATATAGTCGTCCAAGAGCCAATGGTATCAATGCCATTACTGTTCGAGATGGTGATACCTTATTAGAAGCCAGATTAACCAATGGCGAAAACGAAGTTATTTTAGCTGTGAAGAGCGGTAGAGCTATTCGTTTTAATGAGCGCCATGTTCGTCCGATGGGAAGAAATGCATCTGGAGTAAGAGGTATTAAACTCGATAATGATAAGGATGAAGTTATAGGTATGATTTGCCTAGAAACTCATGACTATGATATCTTAGTTGTTTCTGAAAAAGGTTATGGTAAACGTTCTAAATTAGAGGATTATAGAGAGACCAATAGAGGTGGTAAAGGAGTTCGTACTCTTAATATCACCGATAAAACTGGTAAATTAATCTCAATTAAGAATGTAACCGACGATAATGATTTAATGATCATCAATAAAAGTGGTATTCTCATTAGAATTCCTGTAGGAGGAGAGTCTAATCCACTAAGAGTGATGGGAAGAAATACTCAAGGTGTTCGATTAATCAAAATCCAGGAAGGTGATAGTATCGCCTCTGTAGCTAAAGTTGATGTGGAAGAAGAGGAGGAAGAATTGGTGGTTATAGAGGATGGCACAGTTCTTGATGTTGAAACTTTAGAAGAAGCTTCGGAAGATGAAGCCACAGAAAACGAAACAACTGCAGATGAAGCTGATGAGAATGTAACTGAAGAATAATTTAGTATATATTCAAATAAGCATCTAAAAAAAAAAAAAGACTGCAAATATGATTTCTAATAAGCATATTTGCAGTTCTAATATAAAGAGAAATTTATAAAATCAATAAAGATGAAGAAGATAACATTTTTAGCGCTATTATTTCTATCAGTAACTATGATGGCCAGCGCACAAAAGAGCACAAGAACCACTGCTTATAATTATCTAAGAAAAGGTAAGTTAGACTTAGCCAAAGAAAATATAGATAAGGCAGTAGGTCATGAAAAAACAATGAACGATCCTAAAACTTGGTTTTACTATGGTAATACCTATATTCAATTGGCTACTACACCATTAGATGCATTTAAAGCTTTAGATCCTGATGCTTTACAAAAAGCTTATGATGGATATATGAAATGTATAGAGTTAGATGAAAAAGGAACTTATACTGAACAAGTAGAGGCCGATTTAAAAATTATTGCCAATAATTATTATGCTAGAGGTTTAGAGCATTATAATGCTAATGATTATCCAGCAGCATATAAAGAATTTAAAGAAGCGATTTCTGTTAATAATTCTATCAATAGTGTGGATTCATTAGCTGTTTATGCTTCCGCAATGTCTGCTTTTTCTGGTGAAATGTACCCAGAAGCTATAGAAGGATATGAGAGTTTAATTGCTATGGAGTATAACAATTCTGGTATTTATGGAGATTTAGCTAATATCTACAAGACTACAGAAAACATAGACAGAGCTAAAGAAGTTTTGGAAATGGGAATTACAAAATATCCAAACGATGCTAATATTGTATTTGCTAAAATCAATATTCTTTTAACTGAAGAGAAATATGAAGAAGTAGTTAATTATTTAGAATCTGCTATACAATTAGCTCCAGAAAATTATACATTATATTTTGTTCAAGGACAGTCTTACGAGCAAATGGGAGATCTTGAAAATGCTAAATTAGGCTACGAAAAAGCTTTGGAAGTAAATCCAGAGTATTCAGATGCACTTTATAATATGGGTGCTTTATATTATAATAAAGGTGTTGAGATTTCTGTGAAAGCTAATGATTTACCTTATGATGCTGAAGAGGAATTCAATAGGTTAAAAGAAGAAGCCAGCAAAGAATTTTTACTTGC
>NZ_JABKBZ010000057.1:0-37844 GCF_013166635.1 Lentimicrobium sp. S6
CTTCTTTTGTTGTAAATCTTTCTTTAAACGTCTGTCTATCAATGTTTTTTAGTATCCTCATCGTTCCTGAATTTGAATACAATTTACAAAATAATATACTCATATACAACTATTTGTGAACTAAATGGGTAACCCTAAAAACTTATTTGATTTCGCTTCCTGGTTTTATGTGATCAGCAGGCGCTACAAATTGTAAGCTGCCATCAGCATCTTCTGCCATCAATATCATTCCTTGAGATTCGATTCCGCGAAGTTTTTTTGGAGCTAAATTTACCAAAATACTCACTTGTTTTCCAATAATGTCTTCGGGTTTATAGTATTCAGCAATACCACTAACCACTGTTCGTTTATCAATACCTGTATCTACAAGTAATTTGAGAAGCTTTTTGGTTTTGGCTACTTTTTCAGCTTCTAAAATGGTACCAACTCTGATGTCCATTTTAGCGAAATCTTCAAATTGGATATTCTCTTTTACTGGAGTTGCCACTTTTTCAGCTGCTTCATTGGCTTTCTTGGTATCTAATAATTTTTGCACTTGAGCTTCTACATCAGCATCCTCTATTTTGTCAAAAAGGAAATCAGGTTTTGGTAATTCTAGGCCTGCGGTAATTAAATTCTTATTTTTAGCTGTATTCCAACTCTTTTCTTTAAGCAATAATAAATCGCTAAGTGTAACAGAAGTGAAAGGTAGGAAAGGCTCACATAATATGGCTAGAGCAGCACTAATTTGGATAGAGATATTTAAGATAGTCTCTACTCTTTCGGGATCAGTTTTGAATATTTTCCAAGGTTCTGTTTCTGTCAGGTATTTATTTCCTAAACGAGCCAGATTCATTAACTCTTGAATGGCTTCACGGAATTTATAGACTTGTATTTTATCACCGATTCTATCCGCAAAAGAAGTCATTTCTGTTAAGGTAGCTTCGTCGAGTTCTGTGAGTTCATGCTGGCTTGGTACCACTCCTTTAAAATACTTTTGTGTAAGAACCAAAGTACGATTAACAAAGTTTCCGAAGATGGCTAAAAGCTCACTATTGTTTTTGGTTTGAAAATCCTTCCAAGTGAAATCATTATCTTTAGTTTCAGGAGCATTAGCAGTTAATACATAACGCAGAACGTCCTGTTTGCCAGGAAAATCTTCTAAGTATTCGTGTAACCAAACGGCCCAATTTCTACTAGTTGAAATTTTATCATTCTCCAAGTTTAAGAATTCATTGGCAGGAACATTCTCTGGCATAATATAAGAACCTTCAGCTTTTAGCATAGAAGGAAAAATGATACAGTGGAATACAATATTGTCTTTCCCAATGAAATGAACCAGTTTGCTATCGTCTTCTTTCCAATAAGGTTTCCAGTCTTTACCTGTTTTCTCAGACCACTCTCTACTGGCAGAAATATATCCAATAGGTGCATCAAACCAAACATAGAGTACTTTCCCATCAGCACCCTCCACTGGAACTTTTACGCCCCAATCTAAGTCTCTAGTTACCGCTCTTGGGTGTAGACCTTGATCAATCCAGCTTTTCACCTGACCATATACTGTTGGTCTCCAGTCTTGTTTATGTCCTTTCAATATCCATTCACTAAGCCAATCTTCGTACTCATTTAGTGGAAGATACCAATGCTTAGTTTCTTTTAGTTCTGGAATATTTCCTGTTAAAGCAGATTTAGGATTAATTAAATCAGTAGCGCTTAAACTGGTTCCACAGCTTTCACACTGATCACCATAAGCTTTCTCATAACTACAGTGAGGGCAAGTTCCGGTGATATATCTATCAGCTAAAAACTGATTGGCTTCTGGATCGTAATATTGCTCAGCAGTTTTTTCAATAAATTTACCTTCCTCAAATAGTTTCTTAAAGAAATCGGAGGCCGTTTCGTGATGAATAGGGGCAGAAGTACGAGAATATACATCGAAAGATACTCCTAAGTCTTCAAAGCTTTTCTTGATGATGCCATGGTATTTGTCCACTACATCTTGAGGCGTGATGCCTTCTTTTTTCGCTTTAATAGTAATAGGTACGCCATGTTCATCGGAACCACCAATGAATAAAACATCATTGCCAGTGCTTCTTAAATAGCGCGCATAAATATCAGCAGGAATATAAACGCCTGCTAGGTGTCCAATATGAATAGGGCCATTGGCATAAGGTAATGCCGATGTTATGGTATATCTTTTGAAGTCTTTATTCTGCACTTGTGTCATTATCGTAATTTTTTGCAAAGGTATTTATTGTGGGTGAATTTTGCTAATGTGTTATTCTTTCTCTGTTTTAGTTCCATTAAGGTAATTATAAACAGAGGAAATAGTATACAATGGGAGGTTTACAAACTCTTCTCTTTGATAGAAATTTTGAGGGGAGGCTCTGAATATTAACCCTGGATTGTATTTTTGGCTATAGCTTCTTAAGCTTTTTAGAGTTTTGCTAGTTCCGCTTTTTACTTCAACTGGATATATTTCTTTCTTGTTCTGAATAATGAAATCCACTTCAGCTTCTCCACGACTAGTCCAGTAAAAGAGTTTACCTTCGGTATGTCCTTGTAATTCCATGGCCACAAAGTTCTCAATAAATGCACCATTATATTCTTTAAATAATGCAGATGGATTTACAATAGTATCAGAAGTAATTTGAAGTTTGGCGCCGAGTAAACCCGTATCCAATAAGAATATTTTAAACTTGCTCTGGTCGGTATATCCCGCCAATGGAAGTTTTGGTGTTTTAATAAGATAAGAGATATTGATAAGGCCTGCTTGTCTTAGCCATTCTATCGAATGTTCATATTGAGCAGCTCTAGCTTTGTTCTTTAAATCGCTATACTTGAATTTCTTGTTTTCTTTAGCCAATTGGTAGGGTATAGAATTCCATATTTCTAAATTCTTAATGACTTGCGATTTATTGGTGTACTTGGAAAAATCGTTTTCATAAGATTTTAGAATGTCGTTTTGTATTTTTCTAGATGCGGTGATGTCAGAATGGTCGAGGAAGTTTTGTAATACTTCTGGCATGCCTCCCAAAAACAGGTATTGCTTTAGGTGTTTTATAAGTTTATTATGGATGGGTTCAGGAAATTGTTCAACTTTAACTAAAGATTCTAATTTATCGCATAAAACCTCTTCCCCGAAAGCTCTTAAGTATTCAGAAAAACTCATAGGATACATACTCAGAAAAGTTACTTTTCCTACAGGAAAACTTTTATCTTTCCCAACAGCTACCCCTAAAAGAGAACCTGCTGCAATGATATGGTATTCTGGAGCATATTCTTGAAAATACTTTAAAGATTTTAATGCTTTTTCTGATGCCTGAATCTCATCAAAAAAGAGAAGGAAAGAATTAGCCTCGATTTTCACCCCTTTATAGAAGCTGATATTGTCAATGAGTTTTTTAGGGTCCAAACTACTTTCGAAAAGGCTATCTAATTCTATATCTTTTTCAAAATTTAAATACAAGTATTTTTTATATTCTTGTTTTGCAAAATCATCTACTAAATATGTTTTGCCAACCTGTCTAGCGCCCTGTAAAACAAGTGGTTTTCTGTTTTTTGAATCCTTCCATTTTACTAATTTCTTATACAGTTCCCTTTTCATAATTTTCCTCTATCTTGATAAAAGTGTTACAAACATACAGAATTATCTTGGTAAAAGTGTAATGTTTTGTATGATTTATCTTGGTAAAAGTGTAATATTATATTTTGTATATGTTGTTAAAAGTGTAATTATTGCTTGTGTTTACCTTAGCAAAAGTGTAATAAATGGCTTAAATTACCTTGTTAAAAGTGTGGTTTTAGGATTGATTTATGTTGCTAAAAGTGTAATAAATGGATTGAACTACCTTGTTAAAAGTGTAATGTCACTCCAAAATAGCGCGCAATATTAGTTTAGTATTATTTTGAGCAATACCTTAAATCAAATGAATGTTCCCGAGTTTTAACTCAGGATAATAATATTCCTTTGAAATACATTCTATTTTAGAAAATATTATATTCAATGTAACTAATCAGGCAATCAACAAATTTTTAGAACATAGGTAATTGTTGATTTTTTTGTTTTGCCCCAATTCCCTAAAGGGAGCCAAAAAAATCAAATCCTGCTGTTTATTTACAATCCATAGTAGGAGTAGCTATATCATGTTTCATGAAACTGTTGTGTATTTTCCCTGACACCCTTTAGGGTTGGGGCAATCAGGGAAAATTTGATTAGATATTTTATTCTGATTAGTAACTATTCAATAAAAAAAAACAGGCTCAGAAGAATTCAAAGCCTGTTCTATATTTTTGCTAGGAAAAGAAATGGACTAACGTTTGATATTCTCAACGGCTAATGTCAATCTTTTGATGGCCTCTTCTTTACCAATTAATTCTATGATTTTAAATAAATCTGGTCCTTTGCCGTCTCCAACAATGGCCAAACGAAGAGCATTCATAACAGCACCAAAGCCAATTTCTTTTTCTTCGATATATTTGGTAACTAAATCGTGCATAGGAACAGCTTCCCAAGTATCGGTATTTTCTAAAATTTCTTTGATATCTGTAATAATATTAGGGGTATTCTCTTTCCAACGTTTTTTTATAACCTTTGGATTATATTCAGTTGGAGTTTGAAAGAAGTAAGAAGCTTGCTCCCAAATATCTTTTACGAATACACAGCGTTCTTTTACCAAGCCAATAACTTCAATAGCCATGGAATCATCATACGCCGTCACTCCATTTTCTATTAAAATAGGCCTTAGAGCCTCCAGTAATTGAGCCTCATCTTGGTTTTTCATATATTGCTGATTGAACCAATTGGTTTTGTCTGGGTCGAATTTTGCGCCCGATTTCCCCACTCTTTCTAAGCTAAAAGCAGCAATTAATTCTTCCATTGAGAAGATTTCTTGCTCAGTTCCTGGATTCCATCCCAATAAAGCTAACATATTGATGAAAGAATCAGGAAAGAAACCGTTTTCTTTATATCCTGCAAAAACCTCATCTGTTTTTGGGTCTTTCCAGCTCATAGGGAATACGGGGAATCCCATTTTGTCGCCATCTCTTTTACTCAATTTACCTTTTCCTACTGGTTTAAGGATAATAGGAAGATGCGCAAAAATGGGCTCCTCCCATTTATAAGCTCTGTAAAGCATTACATGTAGTGGGGCAGAAGGCAGCCACTCTTCGCCTCTAATAACATGGGAGATTTCCATCAAATGGTCATCTACAATATTGGCTAGGTGATAGGTTGGCATTCCGTCAGATTTGAATAGGATTTTATCATCTAAGCGAGAAGTATTTACGGTAACATCACCTCTAATGGCGTCAGTAAAAGTGACTTCTTCGTCTTCTGGCATTTTAAAACGAATCACGTATTCAGAGGATGTTAAAAGAGCTTTAGTTTCATCAGCAGATAGAGTTAATGAGTTTTTTAAAGTTTTACGAGTTTCTGCATTATATGTGAAGACACTTTTCTCAGCTTCGGCAGTATCTCTCAGGGAATTCAATTCCTCAGCAGTATCAAAAGCATAATAAGCACAACCACTATCAATCAATTCCTGAGCATATTTTATGTATAATTCTTTGCGCTCAGATTGCTTGTATGGCCCAAATTCTCCTTTACCTTCAATGCCTTCGTCAAAATTGATACCACACCACTTCAAAGATTCTTTAATGTAATCTTCAGCGCCCTCCACAAAACGAGTTTGGTCGGTATCTTCAATTCTTAGAATCATTTTTCCACCATTCTTTTTGGCGAATAAATAATTATATAATGCGGTTCTCACTCCTCCAATATGTAGTGGTCCTGTAGGACTTGGTGCAAATCTGACTCTTATATTTGACATCTTATAGCTTTTTAAAATTGATTTGCAAAAATACAAGAATAAGGGACATAATTAAACAAAGGTTTTATCATTCAAGGAATTCGATAAATATTGTAAGGAATAGTAGAGGATAGTAAAAAATGGTAATAGATAGTAAAGGATTGTAAATTGATAGAATCAAATCATTCAATCATTAAAATAAAAAAATCCTGTAACTATTTTATTTACCTTTCCGTCATACTATTAAATCCGGAAATCAAAAGGTGAAAATCAACGATTATAATCAATGTGTAGATCAGTATGCTGATGGGGTATTTCGCTTCATTGTCAAACATATGAAAGTGGAGGATCGTGCCCGTGATGTGGTGCAAGATGCTTTCTTGAAGATGTGGGAGAAGAAAAGCGATATTAAGGCTGAGAAGGCAAAATCCTACTTGTTTACTACAGCTTACCATTGTATGATCGATGTGATTAGAAGAGAAAAGAAAGTGCAATATCATGATGAAATTTCCCATCATGCCGTTTCAGATGGAATGCAGTCACCAGATATTCAAAAGCTTTTGAATTTGGCATTGGATCGCCTGCCAGAAATACAGAGAACGGTGGTTTTGCTTCGGGATTACGAAGGCTATAATTATGAGGAAATTGGTGAAATATGTAAGTTGAATGCATCGCAGGTGAAGGTTTATATTTATAGAGCCCGCCTAACGATGAAAAAGTTTATCGGTAAACCGGAGGTGGTGATATGAGGATTGATATTCATAATTACGAAGAGTTTATTCTTGATTTTCTAGAAGGAAATCTGAATGAACAAGGAACTGAAGAAATGAAAGCCTTTCTTTTGATACATCCTGATATTGCCGAAGATTTAGAGGATTTAGATGAAATAGTTTTAGAAGCTGGAAATCAGATTCTACTTGATACCGATTTTACCAACCAATTAAAAAATACAGAGATTAAAGCAGTCGCCTCCATAAATGAAGATAATTATAAGGAGGTTTTGATTGCAGAATTTGAGCAGGATTTAACCGAAGAGCAAGGACAAGATTTAAACGAGTTTTTACTTATAAACCCTCAATTAAAACAAGAACAAGTACTCACACAGAGCCTTAAAGTACAATCGGATTCCACTGTGGTTTTTAAGAATAAATCCAGCCTTAAAAAAAAGAACAGAGCTGTAGTGACCTTATGGACTATTAGTACCTCAGTAGCTGCCGTTTTATTAATTTCATTGTGGCTTTTTAATCTACCCTCCTCCAATACCCGTCTCCTTAATTTAGAAGCCATACAAAGTATTGAAATAACCACTTTAGTTATCGAAGAATCCCCTTCTACATTACAATTGCAGGCAAAAAATGGGGAGCTTAAGATATCGAGTTTCCCTAAGGAAATTGAAGAACTGCCAATAAGACCGAGAATGGAAAGTTTAGAAAGTTTGACAAGCTTGACGAGTCAAATAGTTATTGAGGATAGAGGCTGGAAAAACGAGATGATTTTATTGCAAGCTTATGCTTTTGATAAAAATCAACGTGGTACTCAAATAGATTTGGCCGATTTTCCAGCGACCAATAAAAGTGGCCCTATCAAGTTAATTTCGTCAATGCTATGGAAGACCACCAAAGCCAGTGTTAAAAGTTTTGGTGATGAGCTAATCAGTGATGATGTAAAACTTTTTAGCGCCGAAAATATTGGCGATCTCACTGGAGGAATGTTTCAAATAAAACGACCAAGTAAAGGAGTAGAATAAAGACAATATTATTCACTTGTTTTCCCTCATTTAGCCATTCGATCATTCAATCCATTTTACCTTCACTCATTTCTTCATTAAACCCTACACTTATTTCTTCATCCACTGTTCTCCTTTAAAAGGTTCTACGGTAATGCTTTGAATCTTATCAAATTCCTCTTCTGTAAATTGTTTGGTGATTTCGAATTGAAAATCTAAAGCTGGGAGTTTATTAAAAATATATCCTCTATATGCGACATCGGCATTGGTACTCCAAACCGATGATTGGATCTCCGCATATTGTGTGAGGAAAGCATCAGGTATAAACTCCACATTTTCTCCATCAGAAACCTCAAAAATGGCTTTACAGTGTGCAGCTTCAAATAGGAATGTAATATACTCTCTGACTACGTCTAAAGTTTTCGGATTCATAAACTTGTAAAAAGTCACCACCTTGCTATTGGTGAGGAGGTTTTCACCTTCAGTTAATACTAATATATAGGGTGTGTAGTCTTTGGAGAAGAAATCGAAAACTGTATTATAGCGATTGAGCCAAGATTCGTTGATTCGATTTTTATCTTGAGTAGTAAGAGGTTTTTCATATTTTTGGAAGGTGAACATCATGATGCCTGTCATGTCATTTACTCCATAAAACTTCAGCGGAACAGCACTTCTCCGCCCGTAAGCTCTACTTTTATTATTAACTTTAGGTTCTACGGTAGGAACTATTAAATCAATGAGTTTGGTGGCTTCTTTTATTTTTCCGTTTTTCTTTCTTTTAAAGACCTTAAAGGCATATCGATCATAATCAATATGGTCGGTACTGTTTTGTCTTACGGAATGGGCTACCGGAATTTGATATTTCATCTGCTCTGTTTCTAGCGCCAATTCTGATAAAATTCTCTTGAGGTTATAAAATTCTATACTGTAGTTTGCATTAGTTTGTGCTGATAATACGCCTTTAATGCTGTAATTACTTCCACTTCTTTGAGGCTCACCCATACGTAGGTTATAATCCCAAATAATGCCATAGTCTTTCATCTCATGAACATCGAATAGGGCTTTAGCCATATTGTATTCATCATCTTTCATTTTATCCCAAGCTTTAAGATCGGAAACCAATCCAGAGGTTTGGTATTTTACTTTTACACCACTTGCTTCAAGGCTTTCCATCATTTGCTTTTCTACAATGATGGCGGCAACTACGACTTTATACTCATCATCAAATTTGCTCTCAGAAAGCTTACGGTGTTCTTTGATAAACCCATGGCTTAAGGACAAAACTTCATCTTTTATAATCTCGTCGTTCTCAATTTCTGTAATACTACTCACATACGCACCTGCAGCTTGTTCCACAGCGTTCTGTAGGGCTTTCTCTAAAGCTAATTCAGGATTAGCTCCATAACCATCCGCAATCACCTTTTTTTCACCTTCAAGGGCTTCTAAGGTAATCATATCTTCATCATATTGAGCCATTATTGTAGTAGTCAGGCCTAAAAAGCATAATAAGATTATAAATGTGTTTTTCATAGTACTTGTTTTATTTTTCTATTTGATTTCTGCTCCAATTATCTAGATTTGGTGTCTGAAGATAATAAGCATTGAGAGCATCGAGATTTGGAAAATCAAGTATAGATAAGCAAAGGCTGATATTTCCTTTTAAATAAAGTGTTTCTGGGTTCATGTTATATGCTAAAAGTAAAAATGGGAGGCCTTTTTCTGGATGGTCTTTAAGTCGGTAAGTGGCACCTATTAAATTAAGAGTTTCAGAGCTGAAACCATTTAAATTAATTTCATTTTGTAGCCATTCTATGGTTTTTTTAAAGTCTTCTTCTGCAAAGGATACTAGTGCTTTTTGATAAAATTCTCCAGGGCTGGTGATTTGTAAACCATAAATATTAAGAGCAGCGGGATAAGCCATAACAACATCAAAAGAAGTTGCATTTTCAAAACCTGGGAAATCAGCTTTGTTCCTTTCATCTATTGCAAATGATTGGATTTCCCACCATAAGCCTTTCATCTCATTTAAGGCTTCTTCTAATTCATTAAAAGCAGCTTTCTTCTTGTTATATGGAGCACAAGTAAATAGGATTTTATACTTAATAAGTCTTTCGAAATTGCAATTTGAAATGGGTAACTCAAATGCTTGATAGGTTGAGGCTTCTAAAATGCTATCGCTTTCGAATAACGAATATTGAAGCTGAGAATAAGGATGGAGCTTCAATAAATGCTGATATTCTGTTTCTAGTTTCCCTCGTCCACTTAAAAAGAAACCCTCTATATCTCTCGATTCTTTTATATCATTGTCTTCCTCTTGAAATAACAGACAAGCGGCAGAAAGGCTCCTCTTCCTATCGAAATTGGATTGTAATAACTGATTTAAGTCGACTTGAAAATAGGAGGATTCTTCAATTGTAAAATCCTCCTTATTGCATTGGAAATAGATACATCTGCTGGCACCACAATTGTCCCATGCAGTGGCAGTGAAATGGTTTATTTGTGCCTCAAAGTGAAGTTGACTATAATCCACAAAAGCTTCAAATAATTCTTCTTTATTATCATGATTTATTACGGTGTTTTTAAAAATAATATAGTTTCCAACTAAGTCAACGGCTTTTAGGCGCAAGCGACTTTTAGCCATTTGCAATCGCCTGCTTCCGGGAATGTTTTCTTTGAGCTGTGCTTTAACTTGATAAACAGATTTGTCAATCAATATTTCATAATTCGCTTTCTCATCAGAATAATAAACCTGAGCATGCAATGGCAATGACAAAGTCAAGAATAATCCGACCAAAAACAGACTATATATCGTCTTCGTCACCAGTAACTATGGTTTTGCTTTTCTTAGTTTGTTGACGTTGTTGTTCTGCATTACGTCCATCTGGAGATATGGCATCTTCTTTCTTCTGGAAATCTTTTTGAAGTTGATTTGCCTGAGCAGCATTCGATGGGGTCCAAGCTACTACATAACCTGCAATATCATGACCAGATACAGGATGTTTTCCTTTCCATTGTCTGATTTCAGTTGTTGCCAAGTTTAATGTGCTTTCCTTAGCCTTTACAGCTTGTTCCCATTTCTGGCGACTGTAATAAGCTTGTGTACCATCATCATATTCTTTTAGTTTTTCTACATTTTGAAGAGACTCCTCTGCTACTAAATCTTCTGCCACAAAATTCTTAATATTATTTACTGCATTAAGTCTTGCTTGGCTATATGCTCTTGAGAACGCCGCGGATTGGCGAGAACCAGAAGATCTGACTTCTTGTTGACCATAACCGAAGATGATCATTTCTCCAGAACTATTAAAGGTTACTTGTGCGCCTAGTTTTCCTACTAATTTATCTTCAGGCATTCCTTTTATCTTCTCCACGCTATTTTTTACTTTTCCAATTGGAGTTTGATATGAGGTATTGCTTTTGATAATGGAAGCCAAGGATTGGAATTCAGGAGAGTATTTCATACAAACTGCAATTTGGTAATCATCATTACCAGCATCACCTTCTGCAATCATAACTGTTGCGCATCCTTTTACCATTCCAGCTACTAAAGACTTTACAGTTTGATTGAAGTTTTGTTCGTAGGCAGCATGTTTTTCTGATTCATTCATTTTGGCAATTTCTTCTTCCGAAACACCAACATATTCCAAGGCTTTGTCCAATGATTGATCTAAAACTTTAATGGCTTTGTCTAACATGCTCGCTTTTGAACTGGCATCTGGGTCTTCGCCTTCAATGATATCTTCGAGCATGGTAAAACCTCTACCTGATGTGATTTGTTCTCCGGCCATTCTGAGGAGGTTCATTTTAGCTGTTAATTCTGCAATATTATAAGCTATGTTTCTGCTGTTGATAAATCCTGTCATATTGCTAGGACGAGCAGTAGTTGCCGCAGCCACAATATAAATGGAGCCATCTGAGTTTATGGAACCTAAGCTTTTCCCTTTTTTTACCAATACACTAGAAATTTTATCTCTAAGAACATCCTCTGGATATTCTACCATTTCGGTTTGTACTTCTTGGGTTTCTGTTACGGCATCTGTTTTAGCTAAGTCAGCAGGATTTTGAGCAAAGGTAAAGCCCATCATTCCAACAAATAATAGTGAGAGTACAATTTTTTTCATATGATTTTATTTAAGGTTTACTTCTTTATAAATGGCATAATAAAAAACAGATTTATCTTCGGAATACCAATATCCGGCTGGTTTCATAGCTTTTACAAAACCATCGGCTTCTTCTCGAATAGATTCTACAAAAGTATCTACAGTAGAGATGGAGCTTGAATCATTTATTGTAGTTAGTTCTTCTTTGATATATGATTCTGTGGAAGAGGTGATATTTGATCCATTGATAAAAATGACAATTTCTCTTTCGGCTTTTATCTTTCCAACTCTGACTAGAGAGGACATCTTTTTAGTTCCAACATCAACTGCACTAACCCCTGCAATATAAGTTTGCCCCTCCACTTTAATTAAATCAGAACCACCAAACATGAGGAGATCGTTTGATTGAATATTCGACTTCATGCTTTCTGAGCTGATTTGCCCGAATAGAAAAAATGGGAGTATGCTAAGCCAAAGGAATAATTGTGTTTTCATATATGCATTTTTGAAAGATTCCCGAAAAATGATGCTGTAAATATAATAAAAAAATAGAGAGCTGCGGAGCAACTCTCTATTTCAAATTATTCTAGAAATAATTTTGGATTAAGAATCCTATGATGTTAACACTTTGTGAATTAAAACACCTCTGTTAATTAAGTCTCTTGATATTTTCTTCTTTTGTTAAACCATTTAAAATTTCGATGTTAATACCGTCACTAAGTCCAGTTTTGATAATGCGTTTTTCAAAAACTTGAGGGGAGGTTTCTACTTCCACAAAAATGGTATCATTTTCAAAGCTAAGTAGGCTTTCGCTAATGGCTAAAACTTGATCCCGACGGTCGAGTACAATAGCAGCATTAGCACTATAACCTGCTCTAATAAAGTAGTCTTCACGGAGGGTAACTTGAGCTCGAATTTCAAACTGTACGGCACCATTTTCTTCCACTCCCTTAGGAGAAATATGCTCTAATATGGCTTCGAATTCCACATCTTCAATAGCACCAATGGTAAGGATAAGGGGCATGCCTTCTTTTATCTTGCCCACCTCTGACTCGTCAATTTTTCCTTCGAAAATCATTTCTCCCATATCAGCAACAGTGGCAATGGTAGTTCCATCGTTAAAAGTGTTACTTTCGATAACACTATTTCCTTCTTCTACAGGGATTTCTAATAGCATTCCTTCAATAGTAGACCTGATTAAAGTATTGGTATTGCTATCAGAGTTACTAGTTTGTCCATCGCGTATCAGTTCTAAATTGTCGATGGCGGCTTCTACTTCTTCTTGCGAGTTTTGGTAGGTCGTCTCCGCTTGTTCAAACTCAGAAAGTGCAATCACACCTTTGTCGTAAAGTTCTTTTTGGCGATCATAGACAGTTTTATTAAAAGTCAGCTGAATCTTAGCTCTATCCACTCGTGATTCTGCATTATTCAAATTCACCATATTAGGGATGATTTTTACTCGAGCTATTAAATCACCTTTCTTTAATATCTGGCCTTCCTCCACATAAATCTCTTCGATAATACCAGAAACTTTTGGTTTAATTTCAATTTCTTTTCTAGGTTTAACAGAACCTGTGGCTGTGGTTTTTTTAATAATATCTAATTCGCTAGCTTGAGCCGTTTCAAATACCACAGGCTGTTCTTGCGATTTTTCCCAAAGGAAATAAAGGGTGTATCCAAAAATCCCTAAGACTACTAAAACTAAAAATACTTTTAAGAAGGTTTTCATTATTCTCTGTTTTATTAATTATCTCTCTTGTTTATTTATTCATCTCTTAGAGCATCGATTGGCTTTATACTTACCGCTCTATTTGCGGGAATCAGCCCAGCAATAGCTCCGGAAATCACCAATATAATCAATGCCGTAATGGCTTTTTCAAAATCAACTTCTGGATGGGCAAACATATCAGTATTGGCCCCAAAAGCGATCAATGCATAGTTTATCAATTCTAATAATCCAACTCCAGCAACCAAGCCAATATAACCAGATACCGAAGTTAATAATACCGATTCTATGATGATTTGCTTTCTGATATGCCAAGGAGTTGCACCTAAGGCTCTTTGTACTCCAATTTCTTTGGTTCTTTCTTTTACAATGATGAGCATGATATTACTTACGCCAATAACTCCAGCAAATAAAGTTCCAATGCCTACTATCCATATCAATCCATTGATTCCGATAAATAGCCTAGCCATTTTTAAATATTCTTCTTCCACATTAAAAGATCCAATGGCACGTCCATCTTCTGGTGCAATTGAATGACGACTTTTTATAACTACCTTGGCTTTCTCCAAAAGTTCAGCAGCGGAAGCCCCTTCCTTAGCTGTTATAGAATACCAGCCCACTCGATTCCCCATATTATAGGTAGATTGCATGGTGGTAAATGGCATAAATATTTGCTGGTTTTCTTGTTCGGCTTGTTGGTCATTTTTCTTTGAACTACACACTCCCACCACTCTAAAATAGACTCCTCTAATTTTTATGTTTTCACCAATTGGGTTTTCATCTTTATCGAACATCTCTTCCAAAACCCTAACACCAATAACAACCACCTTTCTTTTGTCGATAATGTCATTATTATTGATAAAACGACCTTGAAGAATATTTGATGGATCTATTTTATTATAATCTGGATAATCACCTTGTATGGAATAGGCAGCTGTTCTTTCTTTACGAACCACATTGTTTTGGCCTTGAGCAGCAAATACTTGAAGCCTTGGTGCTATGTATTCTATCTCTGGTAATTGATCGATTAGAGCTTTGGTGTCTTCATTTTCGAATTGAACAAATCGACCTCTAGGAAATCCCTTATAAGGAACGGTAGTTCTATTGCCCCACATAAACATACTATTGGTGGCCATGTCGCCCATTCCAGTACTCACACCATTATGAAGTCCTTTACCAGCTCCAAGCATAACCACTAGCATAAAGATACCCCATGAAACTCCAAAAGCGGTAAAGAAAGTACGCAGCTTATTTTGTTTGATAGTAAACCAAATCTCCTGAAGTTTATCTGTATTGATGAAGTTCATAGCTTTTCTTTCTTATTCGTCTCTAAGTGCAATAACAGGTTTAACGGAAGCAGCTTTTCGTGCAGGAACAAATCCAGCTAAAGCCCCAGCAATAATGAGTATGATGGTAGCGCCTAATGCTACATTTATATTTATCTCAGGATTGGCAAAATAACTATCTCCAGAGAAACTTCCAGAGATGAGCTCTAATAATCCGACTCCCAACACCAGTCCTACATATCCTGCAAAAGCGGTAATCATGATTGACTCTTGAAGAATTAAACTTACGATAGACCAAGGTGTCGCGCCTAAAGCTTTTCTTACTCCAATTTCTTTGGTTCTTTCTTTTACTACAATCATCATGATATTACTCACGCCTACTATTCCAGCTATAATGGTTCCTATGCCAATAAACCAGATGAAAATTCTAATACTGGCAAATAGATTCATAAATTGCTGATAATTCTCAATACTATTAAAAATGAAAAGTGCTCGAGTATCACTGGGGTCGAATTTGAATTTATCCGACATGGAGGACTTTATTTCACTTACGGTTTGGTAGCTTTCTTCAACGCTAGCATCTCCAAGCATCAGTTGGATAGAATTCACTCTTTCACCCATTCCAAATACCCGTTGACCTGTACTGGTTGGAATGTAGATTCGCTGTAAATCACGATCGGAACCCGGATCGTTGAATACTCCTATTACTTTAAATGGCACTCCTCCAATATTGATGTATTTATCTATAGCTGGTTCTCCTTTGAAGAGCTCCTCATATACAATTCTTCCTAAAGAAGCTACTTTTCTAGTTTTATCTTGGTCGTTTTTGTTTAAAAATCTACCAGATATCATAGTTAAATCTTCTACATATTTATAGTCTGGAGAAATAGCGAAAACATCGAAGGTGCCGTATTGTTGTTTGTAATTGATGGTGCTTATTCTCCAAAGTCTTGTTCTGCTCGCTGACATGTCTACATTACTCAAGCCCGCCAAGATGTCGTGATCTTCGTTTTTAAACTGGATAAATCGACCAGGTTTCATTCCTTTATATGGTTTACTGGTTACTCCACCATTAATAGAAAGGTAGTTTACAGCATCTCCTTCAAATTCTTTTTTGACTCCGTTTTCGAGGCCATAACCAGAACCTAAGAGGATGATCAGCATAAATATACCCCAAGCCACACTAAAACCAGTCAAGATGGTTCTTAACTTATTTTTCTTGATGGTTTCAAATATTTCTTGCCATTTATCCAGATCAAACATAGGGATGGGTTTTAGTTTTGGAATAAAATCTGATCAACTTTATTTCGGTATTGCATCCAGCTTTTAATCTCTGATGAGTTAATCATCTGAGCACTGGCTTTGGCGATGTGCAGATAATGCTCCCTCAATACACTTAATGTATCGGGAGCTTTATCTACGGAGTTTGTGTTTAAAGGACTTTTTGTTTTCATGGTATACTTGTTTTGATGCTATATGAGAGTTTCATGAATTTTCTGTACTTCGTTTTCATTCAACAGGTTTTGAGTTCTGAAATTTTTTAAGTCGCCATTATAAATATTCTTTTCTATCACTCCATCTTTCAATCGAATGATACGATTAGTCATGGCCGCAATATCACTTTCATGAGTAACCAAAATAATGGTAATACCATCGTCGTTTATCTCTTTCAGAATCTTCATCACTTCATAGGATGTATTGGTATCAAGTGCTCCTGTTGGCTCATCGGCTAGAATTACTTTAGGTTGAGCAATTAGTGCTCTTGCAATGGCTAATCTTTGTTTTTGTCCACCTGATAATTCATTAGGCATGTGTAAAGCCCATTCTTTAAGTCCCATCTTATCCAAATATTCCATAGCTAGGATGTTTCTTTTCTTGCGACTGACTTTCTGGTAATAAAGAGGTAGTGCAACGTTTTCCATGGCGTTTTTAAAAGAGATGAGGTTGAAAGATTGAAACACGAATCCCAGCATTTCATTTCTATAATGTGCTGCTTTTTTTTCGCTCATATTTTGAATCAACTTGCCATTTAAATAATATTCTCCCATGTCATAATTGTCGAGTATACCAAGAATGTTAAGCATAGTAGATTTTCCTGAACCAGAGGAGCCCATAATGGACACCAATTCTCCTTTTTCAATCCCAAGGTTAATACCTTTCAGAACGTGTAATTTATTGGAACCTATAGAATAAGATTTGTTGATGTTTTTGAGCGAAATCATAAAATTCGTTTTTCTTCTTTTATCTATAATCATACCATTATACTTAATATACATGACCTCAGTGCTTTGCCTTTTTAAGAGGCTTTACTTTAACATTTTTTATGTTCGGGGACTAACATGGACTGTTCGTTATCGACCATTTTAAACTTGTAGACTATCGATTATTTCACATTCTATTAGGAATTTATTCACCAACTATCTTTTCTAATCAGTATACATTTGCCGTTCGAAAAAATAAATTATATATAAATGAAAAATATTAGCATTCCAGGCATTCTCAAAAGCTTGGGTATCAAAAAAATAAATAAAGGTGTTTCTACTGGAGCTCAGTGGTATGAAACTGTAGGTAATATAAGTAATTCTGTTTCCCCAATTGATGGAAAGGAAATAGCAAAAGTTCAGAATGGCACTATTGAAGATTACGAAATGGTGGTGCAAAAAGCACAATCAGCTTTTAAGGTTTGGCGAATGGTTCCTGCTCCAGAGCGCGCCGAGATTGTTCGTAAAATAGGAATTGCCCTAAGAGAAAATAAAGAAGACTTAGGCGCTCTGGTGACTTTAGAAATGGGAAAAACCTATCAGGAAGGTCTTGGAGAAGTTCAGGAAATGATAGATATCTGTGATTTTGCGGTAGGTCAAGCGAGATTGATGAATGGTATTAACTTACAATCTGAAAGACCAAATCACCGTTTGTCTGAGCAATATCATCCATTGGGAATTGTGGGAATTGTTACTTCTTATAATTTCCCCGTTGCTGTTTGGGCATGGAACTCTGCTTTAGCAGCCATTGCTGGTGATGTGGTCATCTGGAAACCAAGCTCTAAAACTCCAATCACAGCTTTAGCCACTCAGCATATTATTAAACAAGTTTTAATTGATAATAATGTCCCAGAAGGGGTATTCAATTTGGTAGTGGCAAAATCTTCAGTTATGGGAGACAATTTCATTGCTGATAAAAGAGTTGCCTTGATGTCGATTACTGGTTCAACTGCTGTTGGTAAGAGAGTAGGAGGAATTGTAGGCAAAAGACTAGGGAAAACCATTCTCGAATTAGGTGGGAATAATGCAGTAATTATCACACCAAATGCTGATTTGCAGATGGCCATTATGTCTACTGTATTTGGAACTGTTGGTACAGCTGGACAGCGTTGTACCTCAACACGGAGAGTGATTATTCACGAAGATATTTATGAGGAGGTTAAAGAGAAATTTGTCCATGCTTATGAAGGATTAAAACCAAAGATTGGGGATCCTCTTGATGAAAGTCATTTGATTGGACCACTGATTGACAATGGTTCAGTTGAGCTATTCAGAAATGCAGTGGAACAAGTAGAGAAAGAAGGTGGTAAAGTAATCTTTGGTGGTGAAGTTTTAGAAGGACCTGGTTTCGAAAGCGGAAACTATGTGATGCCTTGTATTGCTGAAGCTGAGAACCATTATGAAATTGTTCAAGATGAGACTTTTGCACCAATTGTGTATTTTATCAAATACTCTGGCGATATTCATAATGCAATAGCTATACAGAACGATGTGCCACAAGGTTTGTCTTCTGCATGTTTTACATTAGATATGCGCGAAGCAGAAACATTCCTTTCTGTTGCTGGTTCCGATTGTGGCATTGCCAATGTAAACCTTGGAACATCAGGTGCTGAAATTGGTGGTGCTTTTGGTGGAGAAAAGGATACGGGAGGAGGACGTGAGTCAGGCTCTGACGCTTGGAAGGTATATATGCGTCGCCAAACCAATAGTGTTAATTATGGTTCTAGTTTGCCTTTAGCTCAGGGTATTAAGTTCGATATTTAATCTGCTTCAATAATAATATTAGCGTCCAAAGTGGAATCTTTGGACGCTTTTTTATATACTAGTATTTTGATATATTTGTAAAAATTATCAATTAGTATTTAAAAACAAACACATGAAAAAAACAATTTTATTATCTCTAATTGCTCTTATGTTTTTTAATTTGAATATATCAGCACAAGAAACCAATTATTTCCAAAAGAAAAATGAATTCAATGTTCAAATTGATGACATTTTTGCCAAAAACAATCTTTTTACTGATCTGTATTTGTATGACATGAGTTCTGAGTATTATTTTCCTCAGATTAGCTATGGGCCAACTTTGGGCTTAGGTTATAAGCACCATTTTACAAAGGGCGCTATAAGAATAAAAGTTAATATTGCAACAAGAGCACAGAAATATCAAATTCAAGATGGTAGTGATGATTATAAAGATGATTCGAAGTTTGCCTCTCATAAAGAAAGAATTTCTGCTGGATACGAATGGCATAGTAATTTGGGTAGAACTCAAATCTTTTATGGATTAGATGCCACTATTTCTATTGAAGCTATCGCCACAGAATCATACCGATATGCCAATTATGAAGGTTCCGATTATACTGTTGAAAATACACAAGGTACTTTTACTTATGGTGTGAAGCCATTTCTAGGGTTCAAGTATTTTATAAGCCCAATGTTTTCTGTTTCTACTGAATATCATATATTATTAGAGGGGTATGCCACTAAAAATGTGAATAAGAATAGTTTAAATGATACTGAACAAAAGACTCGACAGGGTGGTTTTGAAACTAAGATAGGTCCAATAGGTCAACTTACTTTCAGTTTCCATTTTTAACAGAATATTTTCTGATTTGAAAATCCAAAAATAATATATTTGTCCAATGGATAAAAAGAAAAAAGAAGGCCGCTATCAGCGGCTTTTTTCACAAATAGAGAAATTGATGGCCACCTGTGAGCATGAACCTTCTAGAAGAGCGACCATCATAGCATTGCTTCATAATAAGATGGATTACTTTTTCTGGACTGGCTATTATTTGTTAAAAGATGGTGAATTATTAGTAGACCATTATCAGGGTCCAGTGGCTTGTATGCGATTGGCTAAAGACAAAGGTGTTTGTTGGGCAGCTATCAATCAGCAAAAGACTTTGGTGGTGCAGGATGTTCATGATTTCCCAGATCATATTGCCTGTGACTCTCGTTCTAATAGTGAAGTTGTGATTCCTTTAAGAAATAAAGAAGGAGAAATCTATGGGGTTTTAGATGTGGATAGTGCCGATAAAAACTCTTTTGACGAAGTTGATGCAGAATATCTAGAGAAGATATTGGCATTGCGCTGGATTTAATAAATGAATTTTTGTTATTGTACAAAGTAACACGAAGGAGTCACAAAAACCACTAAGAAAAACATAGAGGGTTTATGTTTTGTGTCTTCTTTGGGAGTTTTGTGATATTGCTTTTATTTAGACCAGTAACACAGTTCACATAAGCTGTAGTTTTGGATTGTTTTATCGCATAAAGAACCACCAAGCAATCAAAATTTTGCCCTGAGATTATTACTGCTTGAAGCGGATTTACACTTTCTTAGTTTCTGCTAAAAACCAAGCGGTCATACTTCTGAAAGTAGTTAAATCTATTCCATGTTCAAGCCAAGAAGCATTAACGATTTTGATGTTTTCAGCACTTGGATTAATGTTGGCTAGGTAATTCTTAACTTCTTTAGGATTTACCCTTTCATCTTTCTCCCCTAAGCAAAAGAATAGGGGAGGGTTTGACATGGATTTTAGTTTTGGAATGAATGGCTGTAGAGATACAAAATATAATGCTGGATTATAGAGTAATGCTGCTAATTGCAAATCCTTTGCTAACCAAAAGCCAATAAATCCTCCCATGCTACTACCAATTAACACTTCCACTTGTTCTTCTACCGCGATAGCCTTTATCCTTTCATAAACGGCACCTTGTTCCTTGTCATAATCAATAAATGGAGCGATAATTTCTAATTCAGCCTCCTCTAAAATTTTTATCTTATCGGGATTTGGATTGCTATGAAGTCCGTGTATATAAAGTGCTTTCATGTCAATTGAATATGGGTATAAAAAAAAGATAGAATAAAGACATCTACCTTATTCTATCATTTTCTCTAATATGTTTTTAATGTTCTATAAATGATTCTTAGGCCATCTTAATCAAGAAATAATTCTTCTTCCCTTTTTGAACCAATACGTATTTATTATTTAAAAGATCGGAAGTAGAAACCTCATAGGTATCTTTTACTTTTTCTTTGTTGATGGCTACTCCATTGTCTTTCAACATACGGCGTGCTTCTCCTTTGGAATTAAAGACCTTTGTTTCTTCTGCTAAGAAATCGAGGATTCCAATTCCGTCAGTAAATATAGCTTGCGGAACCTCAAACATAGGTACTCCTTCAAAAACAGCCAAGAAAGTACGCTCGTCTAATTTCTTTAAAGCATCAGTTGTGGCTTTCCCGAAAAGAATTTTAGAGGCTTCTACAGCAGCTTCAAATTCTGATTGACCATGAACTCTAACAGTAATGTCTTCGGCTAATGTTTTTTGTAATTCTCTTAAATGAGGTTCTTGACTATGGCGAGCTATTAAAGTTTCAATCTCTTCTTTACCAAATAAGGTAAAGATCTTAATATATTTTTCAGCATCGGCATCAGAAGTATTCAACCAGAATTGATAAAAAGCATAGGGAGTAGTTCTTTCGGCATCTAACCAAATGTTTCCACTTTCCGTTTTTCCAAATTTTCCACCATCAGCTTTGGTGATCAGCGGACAAGTTAATGCAAATGCTTTTCCAGAGGCTTTACGACGAATCATTTCTGTTCCCGTTGTAATGTTTCCCCATTGGTCGGCACCACCCATTTGTAATTTACAGTTTTTCTCTTGGTATAAATGGAGGAAATCGTATCCTTGAACCAATTGGTAAGTGAATTCAGTAAATGACATCCCGGTTTTACTGTCTGCTCCAATTCTTTTCTTTACAGAATCTTTAGCCATCATATAGTTGACGGTTATATGCTTGCCAATGTCGCGGATGAAATCTAAGAAGCTGAAATCTTTCATCCAATCGTAATTATTCACCATTTCGGCTTTATTAACGATATCGCTTTCAAAGTCTAAGAATTTACTTAGTTGCTTTTTAATACATTCCTCATTATGTCGCAATTCTTCCTCGTTCAACAAATTTCTTTCCTCAGATTTCCCACTTGGATCACCAATCATACCTGTGGCTCCACCTACTAAAGCTAAAGGCTTATGACCTGCTATTTGTAAATGTTTCAACATCATTACGCCTACTAAATGGCCAATATGTAATGAATCTGCTGTTGGATCAATACCCACGTAAGCAGAAATCATTTCTTTTTCCATTTGTTCATCTGTTCCGGGCATGATGTCGTGTATCATCCCTCTCCAAGTCAACTCTTCTACAAAATTCATTCGATCATATTTTTTTAAAAAACAAGATGCAAATATAGTTTTTTTTCATGCTTGAGAAGAGTGCTTTTTGTGAAATTCTGATTAGGATTTTTTGAGGTGAATGATGATTTCATTTTTGTCTGCTTTTAAACTCATTTTCCCATTGAAAATAATGTCTTTTTCATCATCAGTTAATTTCTCCAAAACAGGATAGATTTTTCTGATATGATTAAAGAAATCATTTAGACCTAGATGTTTTCTGCTATCTGTATGTTTTAATTGAACTGCACTCTTTTTGTTCAACTTTTCACCAAAAAGATTGGTTTGAATTGAAAGGTCCGCTATGTCTTCTTCTTTAAGGATAAGATTTTTAAATTCATGAGCTAATTCTTCTTTAAGTCTTAGACTTAATTCATGGTGGTTATCTTTTTCTGTGATAAAACTCAAGAGCTGTTTAAGAAATAAGGGTTTGCTGTTTTCCCATTGAAAAATGATAGATTCTAAACTCGATACAGTCTCAAATATGTAAAAACGACTTTTGTCTATGCCTACTTGGTTTTCTGTTTGTATTTTAATTCTTTCTTGTAGAAATCCATTTTGTATGGGAAGGTGATAATATATGAAATGATCTGCCTCAGGTAATTTTATTTCTGACTGGTCTGAACAGATTAAAAATTGAAATTCATCAGGATTTATGTTTGAATCTGCCTCTAATACTATCGCCGATTTTCGTTCTTCCAATAGAATTCTCTGAATCTGATGTTGTATAGTTTTTGAGGAGGCGTATATAATCACTTTTTCCTCTGGATTTAGATTTAGCTTATGAGAAATGAAATGTCTAAATTCATTAGGTTTTGGATAGTCGATATTGGAAGATTCCGTGTTTCGAGTGGTCTGGCTTAGACTTAATAGTTGTTTAAAATTGTTTTTGAATTGTAGTAAATCGTAATGGTTGATTCTGTCTTGCTTCACCCATTTTAAAAGCCTTTTACTAAGGTTGCTTTGTGTTAGTTTAAGCTCATTATCCAAATCAACTGGTATTCTTACTAGGTCTGCCTTTGGAAACTGATTGAGTATTTCTGACTTCTCTCTTCTTAAATATACTCCCTCTAGTTTTTTGGCTATAATTTCTAAGTTGTGATAGGCCAATATTTTACTATTGTCACTGCTGTCGAATAAGCAATGCTTATAGGATAATTCCCAAAGGGGTGTAAGTAAATACTTGTCGATAAATGCTGACATGGCATAATACTTCATCAGGCTAATTTCGAATTTACTATCTGTGATGAGTAAGATATGTTTGTATTCTATCCTGTGTATTTGGGAAAGGATTCCAGATTCATAATCATCAATTTTTTGCGCTTCATCAATAATTAAAAAGTCACAATTGTTATGTTGTGAAATATTCTCAAAACAGGTTAAGTTAAAGTAAATAAGTTTGTCATCAGGTATCCATTTTTTCATTTCTTTCTCCCAGTGCGGGTGAAGGTGTCTTGGAGCTAGAATGGTTATGTCTAATAACCCCGAGTATTTTATTTTAAGGAGCGCAGCTCCTAGCGCTTGAGCTGTCTTCCCCAGTCCAATTTCATCGGCAAGAATGCTCCCTTTTCTTGAAGCGATAAATAGAATTCCTTGCTTCTGGTATTCAAATATAGGTTTTTTGAGAAGGCTTCCTGGGATTTCTTTGTTGGAGTATAATTCACTGAGTGATTTAGACTCAAAATAATTTGAAATATAACTTTTAACTTCTGGACGTATATTGACAGATTTAATGTCTTGAATGTCCTCCAAAAAGTGATGAAGAAGGTGTAGCTTGTCTTTTTTAAATAGCTGTTTTTCGTTAAAATATTTATCAAGAATGCTTTGAGCTTTTTGCTCAGGTTGATGTGGATAAAACCAAGCAATTTGATAATCATTCAATGGATGTCTAAATATTTCAAGAAAGGGATAAGTTTGTTGAGGAAGCTGACTGATATCGTGATGGTTGGAGAACTCTTTGAAAGCATATATTAGATGTTTGCAGGTCTCCAATTTGTTGGTTTGGTAATCGGGACAAGAACAATATCCAAGCCTTTTCTTAAAATCATAAAAACTCAAATGGTATGATTTATTTTGATTTGTTCGTAGCAGATGTTCGCCGAATATATTATCGCCAAAGTCCATCTCATAATTTTCTTTTAAAGCTCTCTCTTCTCTTTCCTGAATCACCCTCTTAATCATCCCATCTCTAGAATATTGAACGGCATCATCATTAGAGATGAATAATGTTCTACTCATCTCCTGTTGGGTCTGAAACGAAGCAGCATATACATGAGAACATCTTTTGATGGAGTGACAAGAGCATTGAGTGTCGATATCCTTCTCGCGAAATTTGATGTCTACTTTAAAGTCTTCGTAGTCATCTTCCACCGAAAAGGAATAGGTATGGGTGCTAGATGTCATAAGTCTACATTGTCCCATCTCATATATTTTCATTCCTTTTCTATAGGATAGCTTATTTTGTAAAGCAGTATATTCTAAGTGTTCTATAAATTGTGCCAATAATTCCTGGTGATGTTCTTTGTTCATGGTATTCCATATTTATGGCTTACAAATTTAGAAGATAAAAGATACAAGGCTTAGGGTTTTGTCAATTTTGGTGGAAAATTGATGATTATTGAGGTCTTTTAAATAAAATTAACAAAGCTTTGCATTTTGAGACGAACTCATTTTTCGGCAGATAAGATATTATTGTACATTTGCTTTACATTAATGAATTAAATCTGAATACCCATGAAGAATTATTTACTTAGTTTGATTGCTATCGTTTTTATTTTTAGCTCTTGTAGTAGTATCAAGGTTACTGCCGAATACGATGGTAGTGTAAATTTCCAAGAGTTTAAAACTTATTCCTATTTGGGATGGAGTAAAAACAGTGATGAATTGATTAATGATTTTGATAAAAGAAGAATTGAAGCAGCCTTTGCTCATGAATTTGAATTACGTGGTATGAAATATGTCGCTACTGGTGGTGATGTTGAAGTTTCTTTATTCTTAGTGACCCAGCAAAAAACGGCCACTACAGCTTATACCGATTATTATGGCAGCCGTTATGGTGGAGCCTATGGTTATGGTGGCTTTGGTTATGGTGGTTATGGCGGATGGGGTGGTGGCTTTGCTACTACATCTTATCATCAGTATGATTATACTACTGGTACTTTAGTTTGTGATATTTTCTCTGCAGCAGAAAAGAGATTAATATGGCAAAGTGTTGGTTCAGGAACTGTTGATGACAATGCCGCTTCAAGAGATAAAGGTATTCCAAAAGCCGTTAAAGAAATTATGGCTCAATACCCAATTCAACCCGTCAAAAAATAAGCCTTTTATTTTCTAATCCTTATTTTAAGCCATCGATTTGTTCATATGAATTATCTCAAAAAAAAATAAACTTGAACAATTTGCGTTATGGCCCATACTAAAATCCATTTATGAATTATAGATATTTTTTTATACTACTTTTAGTGGTAGTCTTTGTTTCATGTAAAAATGAAGTCGATCAACAGGAGGAGTTTCATGTTGAAAATGATATCGTAGCCCTTGAAGAAAATCTGTTTTTCAATATAAATGTGGATTCGTTGGAGATTGAAACATTTAGGATTAAAAAAAATGAGAATATTTCAGATATTTTAAGTGATCACGGAATTGCTTATTCTTCAATTCTAGAATTAGTAGAGAACTCTAAGGATATTTTTAATGTCAAAAAAATTAGAAGAGGGAATAATTATCATCTCCTCAAATCTAATGATAGTATTGCCAAATGCGAATATATGATTTATGAGAAAAATCGAGTAGATTATGTGGTTTTTCAATTTGCCGATTCGGTTTTGGCTTGGGAGGGTGCAAAAGAAGTTCGACGAGTTTTAGATACCGTTGCTGGAGTTGTTGAGTCCTCACTTTGGGTAGCCTTGCAAAAGAAAAATGCCAATCCTCAGTTGGCCATGGAGCTCTCTGATATTTACAGTTGGACTGTAGATTTTTTTGGAATTAGAAAAGGGGACCATTTTAATGTTCTTTTTGAGCATTTAATTGTGGATGAAGATACTATTGGCATTGGAAATGTATATGCCGCTAATTTCAATCATTATTCCACAGACTATCAAGCTTATTATTTTGTTCAAGATTCCATTGGAGAGTTTTTCGATGAAAAGGGAAATAGCCTAAGAAAAACATTTTTAAAAGCTCCTCTTAGATACAGTCGTATTAGTTCGGGTTTTAGTAATAATAGATTTCATCCAGTTTTAAAAAAGTATCGCCCTCATCATGGGATTGACTATGCGGCTCCAAGTGGAACTCCAGTTTATACAATTGGTGATGGAACTGTTATAAAAAAAGGCTATCAGAAAAGAGGAGGAGGAAATTATATTAAAGTAAAGCACAATGCCAATTATACTACAGTATATATGCACTTGAAAGGCTTTGCAAAGGGTATTCATGTTGGTCAGCGATTAAAACAAGGTGATTTAGTGGGTTATGTTGGAGCTACAGGTCTAGCTACCGGACCACACCTTGATTTTCGCGTTTATAGAAATGGCCTTGCAATTAATCCTTTGAAAATGAAATCGACTCCAGCAAAGCCAGTAGATTCTACTAATAGAGTTGAGTATCAGACATTGGTGGACTCTTTGCAAATTTATATTAAGCAAGAAAACTTATTGGATATCCTACAATAGTTATTTGTTGGCTTGAAATCTTTTTACGATTTTTAATTCTCTATTGTTAATTAAGAATACACCGAGTAAAATGATAGTGACGAATATAAAATAGGTGCTGCCTATCTTTTCACCATCGATAATCCCCCAAAGTGTTGCTATTGCTGGAATAAAGTAGGTGACACTTGATGAAAAAACAGGGTCTACTAGTTTCACCAGCCTGTAAAATAATATTAATGCCAATGCTGTAGCTACCAATGAGAGGATGCCCACGTATAATAAACCTTCTAGAAAATCAGGCTCAAAAGAAGCGATTTGAGTAAAGTTAGTAAAGAAAAATAAAACAATGAGCGCTGGAAATCCAATAATAAAGAATTGTATGGCAACCAAATTAATCGATGGTATATGGCTCAAGAGGTATTTGATAATATTCACTTGTATTCCATAGAATAATGAGGCAATAATGATTAAGCTACCATATTTGGCATTAAAGCTAATATCTTGTCCTCCTGATACAGTTAAAAGACCATAAGTGCCAATAAACGTTATTATGATTCCAAAATAGTTCCACCACCTGGCTTTAAATGAGAAGAAAAGTACGCCAATGCTAAGGGTAAATAACGGGGTTAATGAATTCAGTATCCCAGCCGTTGAGCTATTTACGCCTTGTTGAGCCAATGCAAATAAATAGGCGGGAAAAAAGCTGCCAAGACTACCTGAAACAGCAAGGACTAGCCACTCTTTCTTTTTTACCATACGCAAATACCGAATAGAAAATGGAAGAAGGGCTAAAAAAGTAATGATTATTCTTAGGCTACCGAGCTGGTAAGGATCGAAAACCATTAGGCCTTTTTTAATGAGGATAAAAGAACTTCCCCAAATTAGTGTTAAGGCTAGGAAAATCAGTATAGCTAGAGGGTTTAATGAAGTTTTCATAAATTATTAAATGTGTTTGCAAATCTAGAATATTTTTCACATTTTAGCGAAGTATTTGGTGAGTGCTTAAGGTTCTGTATATGAGTTATTTAGAATAGTTAGCCCATTAATTTTGAAAATAATTAATTAATTATGCAATCTGACGCAACCATTTTGGTGGCGCTATTGTCTAATAAAAATGTGTTAATAGGTGTGATAGGTGAAAAGAAATACCTATTTTTACGCCCTTATTTATGCAACTTTAAAAAACTTATAACGTACTCAATTGTGAATTTAATATGATAAGCCTATGAACTAAACCTATAAATATTTGATTTACAGTGTTTTACTAACTGTATCAAATAGGAATATTATTATGAATACCAATTTTTAAATTGAATAATTAAACAATTCTTTTATATTTATTAACTAAATTTTTTTAATTCTATGAAAAATTTTACAAAAATGAAAACGTGGCTGATGCTAGTGAGTTTTATGCTTATTGGTACTTCTATGTTTGCTCAGAGTGATTGGAAAGTTGCTTTGTATGATAGTTGGGGGGATGGCTGGAATGGCAACTCTTTAACTGTTTATGTCGACGGTGTTGCCGTTGTTACTGATGCTACCATCGAAGATGGTGATGAAGCAGAGTTTGTTTTTTCTGTAATGGAAGGCTCTGAAATCACTGCTATGTATGATGGTGGTGGATCTTATCAGTCTGAAAATAGCTATGAAATCATTAATGCTTATGGTGATGTTCTCATCTCTAAGGATGATGAAGACATTGTTGCTGGTGAGCTTATGGCTTATTCAGCTCTTGCTTTGAATCCTGATGTACTTGCTCTTGATGAGTGGGCTGTTGGTGCATGGCAAGAAGGATCTACTGTTGAATTAGTAAGTTCTGGTAACTTAGGTGTTAATTTAAAAGGTAGTGATTTAGATGATGCTGATGATGCTTTTAAATTCACAGCTTTATCTTTACCTATGGACATTGAGCCAGGTGAGTCTGCTGAGGTTGAATTTATGTTCGACGGTGATGCTGCTGGTGCTTTCGAAGCTATTTATGTAGCTACTACTGGTGCTTCTAAAAGTGTATTTACTGCAAGAATTAATGTAGAGTCTTATGTTGCCAATACTGGTGATGTAGTTGAAGACCCATTTGACGCAGCAACTATCACTTTCCCACACGCGGTTGCCGTTGCTGATATTAAGGATAACTATAATACTCCAGCTTCTTCTAAAGTTGATGGTACTAAAGATGCAGTTTATGCTTTTACATTAACAACTGATGATGTTGTAAATGTATCTTCAACTAACGTTGATGCTAACTTTGCTATCTATGCTGCTGACTTTGGTTTAACAGGTGGTCCTATGACAGATAATTCTATCGTAGACGGTGCAGCTATCGTTGATGAAGTGTTATTTGCTGGTAATTATTATTTAGTTGCTTCTTGTAATACTGATTTTGATGTGATGTTCGGTTCTGTGCCAATGCCAGTTCCTGCTATTGCTTTCAACCCTTCTCCAGTAGATGCTGGTCCAGTACCTCCAGGTGTTGACCCATCTAATGTAACTTTAACTTGGGAAGTTGATATGTATGCTGATGAATATCAAGTATTATTTGGAACAGAGTATCCTCCAACAGTGGTTGTTATGGACTGGGCTCCAGTTGCTACTTCTTATAATGTTGGTAGTTTAGATAACAATACTCAGTATTTCTGGCAAGTTAACTTGAGAAATACTCAAGGTGTTGCTACTGTGGCTGACGTTTGGGGTTTCACAACTTCAATTTCTATTCCACAAGGTGTTACTGCTGTTGTTGCTGATACTAATGATGTAACTATTACTTGGGATGCTTTAGATTCTAAAGTTTTCTTAAGTTATAACATCTTCCGTGATGGTGTTCAGTTAAATGCAGATCCTTTAACTACAGCAATGTATGTTGACATGGATGTTCCATTTAATATGACTACTGGATATGATTATACTGTAACTGCAGTTTATGACGAAGGTGAATCTGAGCATTCTACTGCTGTAAATGTTATGATTAACGGTGCTGGATATGTTAATGGTGTTGTTACTAAGTTATTAACTACAGGTCAACCTATTAGTGGTGCTACTGTAACTTTTGCAAGTACTTCAGCTACTGGTGAAACTTATGTTTTCACATCTGATGCTGTAGGTGCATATGAAGGTATGGTTATGCAAGATACTTATGACATTACTGTTGAAGCTGATGGTTATTCTAACGCCTCTATGGATGATGTTGTCGTTGCTTATGATGTAACTGTTACAAATAACTTCGAATTAGACGAGTATCCTTATGCTCCTACTTCAGTAACAGCTGTTATTCAAGCTAACGAAGAAGATGTTTTAGTTTCTTGGGTTATGCCAAGTAAAGGAATCTTATCTTATAATATATATCGTTTTGATTGTGATGGTGGAAACCAAGAATTCTTAGGAAATGTAATTAATGGTACACAATTTATCGACAACAACTGGGGTGGCCTTGTATGGGGTGAGTATAAATATGGTGTTGAAGTTCTTTACACAAACCAAAACTCTGCTGTTAAACATTCTGTATGTTTAGCTAAAGATATGGATATCGTAGTTGACTTCACTGTTACAACTAACTCTGATGATTCTCCTGCTGGAACTACAATTTCATTGTTCAATACAGTAACTGAAGAAGAATTTGGTCCAGAATTACCTCTTGGAGACGATGGTTTAGCTACTGCTTTCCCAGTACGTAGAGGTGACTTATATGAAATCACTGTAGGTTTAGATAAATTTGATACTATTAGAGAATCTTTCGTTATTAATAACGATACAGCATTATTCTATGAGCTTATCGAAATTATTGAATCTCCTGCTGCTTTATATGTTACTCCGCTAGGTTATGCAACTTGGGTTGATCCTAATGCATTAGTAGATGTAACTCTAATGAACGAGAGTTTTGACGATGGTATTTCTGAAGATTGGACAATTACTCATAACGGAACTGAAGCTGAATATACTTGGGCAGGTGTTGAATCATATGGAACAAGTTCTATTGATGGAAGTCCATTTGCATTTGTATTCTCTTGGAGTGGCTCTACTGGCGGTTTTGCTGCTGACGAAGTATTAACTTCTGCTGCTGTGGATGCTAGTGCTGCTGCTATCTTAAGCTTAGAATTTGATCATTATTATAACCGTTATAATGGTCCTGAATCAGGAACTGTTGAGGTTTTTGATGGTGCAAATTGGATTCAAGTTGCTATTTATGGTGAAACTGCTGATGCTGGTTCTTGGACTAGTCCAGCTCATGAAATGATTGATATCACTTCATATGCAAATGCTGATTTAGCTGTTAGATTCCATTATGTTGCTGATGATGAATTTTATTGGGCTGTAGATAATGTTAAGATTTCTGGAATGGCTGTTGCTGGTAAAGAATTCTTAAATTATACGGTATGGCATGATGGTAACTTTGCTGCTGATGGAGTAATGGAGCCAATGTATCAATATGGGGATAACCCAAATAATGTCTTGGTTTCTGGTGAAACTTATTTAGCTGAAGTTGCTAATAAATATGAAACAGGTTGGTCTCCAAAAATCAATTATACTTGGACTTATTTACCTTGTGATTCTTTCCCAGGTAATGACGGTATGATGGCTTCTTATGTTGAAGGTACGGCTAATAATATGGTTGTATGGGATGCGTTAGATGCAGTTGCAACTATTAATGCTACAGATTTCGAAGTATTAGGAACAAACATTTACCGTAATGGTGAAATGCTTGCTTTTGTAGCTGTTGATGCATCTGAATTCTTAGATGCTAATGTTGATCCAGGTACATATACTTATTGTACTGAGGTTGTTTATTCATTAGATGGTGGTACTCATAAGTGGACTTCTTGTACTGCTAACTGTGCTACTGATGTAGTTGTTCCTGAAGATATCTTTGGAACTGTTAGTGGTTTAGTATATGACGCTATCACTATGTTACCTATCGAAGGTGCAACTGTTACAATTTCTAACGATGATCATTCAACTGTATTTACTACTATCGAAGATGGTACTTATGCTGGAAATGTTGTTATTGGAACTTATGACTATTTAGTTGTAGCTAATGGATATAACGATGATGATACACAAATGGATATCGTAATTGCTTATGGCGCTCCTGTAGTTAAGGATTTCGCTATGAATGAATTTGCTTATCCTGTATCTAACGTACATGCTGAAGAATTATCTGATAATAAAGTTGAAGTAACATGGGGTGAGCAAGCTGCTGAGCAGTGGTTCACATATGATGCTGACAATATGGTTTATGGTGGTCTTGGTGCTGCTACAGGTGATTATAACCTTACTTGGGCTATCAAAGTGATGCCAGAAAATTTAGCTGCATTAGGTTCAGCATTCGTAACTAAAGTAGAAGTAGCTCAAGCTGAAACTACTGGTTATGTTGGTGATAACTTAACTGAAGTTAGAATCCTTTCTGGTGAGAATGGTGAAACTGTTCTTTATACTCAAGATGTAACTGGTGAATTAGACCTTACTGGTTGGACTACTATTAGTCTTGATCAAGCTGTTGACTTTGATAACACTGCTCCATTATGGATAGCAATGTATGTTGAACGTCCTGCTGATACTTATAATGAGCCAATTAGTGATCCAATTAGCTTCGAGTCTGACCTTATGGATTTATATTCTTATAATGGTGAAGCTTGGGGTACAATGGAAGCTGCTTATGGTATTCAGTTAAGCTGGATGTTAAGAGGTTATGCTACTACAGAAACTGGTAAAGAAGTTGCAATTGGTAATGTAGACTTAAGCGAAGGTTCTTATAAGAACTATCCTGCTACTAGAAATACAGCAACTGAATTAATGCCTATTTCTGATGAAGCATTGAAAAACTTCTATGCAGATAGAACTCCTAATTCAATTAAGAATGCTAAAGAATTAATGGGATATAATGTATATCGTACAGCTTGTGGAAGTGAAGACTTAACAGGTGCTGAATTCTTAGGTTATACTTTAGATACACAATTTACTGACAACGCTTGGGGTACCGCTGATTGGGGTATTTACAGTTGGGCAGTTGAAGCTGTTTATACTAATAATGTTACTTCTGAGCCTGCATTCTCTATAGAATGTTGGGATAAAGACATGTTAACTCAAGTTAATATGACAGTGACTACTTCTTCTGGTGATGCTCCTACTTGTAGTGTTCTTTTCACTAGTACAGTTGAAGAACTAGAAGATGTTACTGCTAATGTTCCTAGTTCAGGTTTAAAAACTATCGATGGTTTCCGTAGAGGTACTTATGATATCACTGTTACTAAACTTGGTTTCACAACTATAGCTTTAGAAGATGTTGTTATTCATGATACTACCAATTTCGTATGGGAATTAGTTGAAGAGTTAGCCGTTCCTAGTAACTTATATGTTACTCCTACAGGTTTAGCTACTTGGACTGGTTTAGACGAGGTTGAATTTATGCCTTTCGTTGAGACTTTCGATGATGCTTCTTCTTTTGATGCATGGGAAGTTGTTGTTGGTGGTTCTACATCTGATTCTTGGGTTTGGACAGCTAGCTATAACGGAAATGATTTAGATGGAACTCCATTTGCTTTCGTTGATTCTGATGGTGCTGGACCTGGTTCAACAATGGATGAAATGTTAATTTCTCCTGTAATTGATGCTTCAACTGCTGGTGAATTATTTATTGAGTTTGACCAATATTATAATAACCTTTCAGCTCAAGAACTTGCTGATGTTGAGGTTTATAATGGTTCTGAGTGGGTACTAGTATTACACCAAGCTGAAGATTTAGGTGCTTGGGGTGCTCCAGACCACGTTATGATTGACGTTACCGAGCATGCTAACGCTGAATTCAGAGTACGTTTCCATTATGTAGCTCCAGGTTGGGATTGGTATTGGGCTGTTGATAATTTCGTAGTTACTAACGTAACTGGTAAATCAACTAAAGCTATCGTTGAATACTTAGTATATCATGATGGTGCTAACACTAATAACACTGATGTAACAATGTATCAGTATGGTAATGTTGAAGCTGAAGAATTAGTTTCTGGTACAACATACTTAGCTGAGGTTGCTGCTGCATACACAACAGGTATCTCTGAAAAGGCTGCTTACACTTGGACTTATTTACCATGTGATAGTTTCCCTGCTTATAACTATTTCAATGCTGATGGTGTTCCAAATAGTAACGACGTTCTTGTTAATTGGTCAAGTATTGGTGGCGGTTCTGGTAGCGGTCCAGCTGACTATTACGAAGAGTTCGAAGGTGCATTCCCTCCTGCAGGTTGGATGAAAGCTAACCCTGACGGTGGTACTGGTTTCGAAGCAATTGCTGCTGGAACTACTCCTCTTCCAGGTTGGAATGGTGGCGAAGCTGTGGCTTGTCCAGAAGGTGGAGCCCAAATGGCTTATGCTTCTTGGCAACAAGGTGGTGCTAGTTCTAATGACCAATGGTTAATTAGTCCAATGTTAGAAGCTTATGACGGTTACGAATTAGCTTTCTATATGGATGTTCCTTATGCTGATTCTTATTTAGAGAATGTTGACATTTTAATCTCTACTACAGGAACTGATGTTGCTGACTTTACAATAGTAGTTGAAGAAATGACATTCACTTCTTTATTAGGATGGCAGTTATACACATATGACTTAGTTGATATGGGATTATTAGACTCAGGTGATGAGTTCTATGTTGCAATTAACGAGCATGTTGCTGATAACTTCAATAATGGTGCTGCTGTATTATTTGATAACTTCTTCTATGGTGCTCCATCTAAGATGGCTCAACCTCAAACTGGTATTATTGCTTCAGTTGGTGGACGTAACTTGAACTCTGTTCATGCTCCTGCTATTGATGCTCCTTATCAAGCAATTGATGTGAAGAGTGTTAATTCTGATGCTGTTGCAATAGGAACAAACATCTATAGAGATGCTGAATTCATCGCTTTCGTTCCTGCTGCTGATACATTCTATGTTGATATGGACTTAGAGCCAGGTATTTACGAATACTGTGCTGCTACTGTTTATACAGAAGATGATGGTCTACATACATGGGAATCTTGTGAAGGTGAAATGTGTGATGATGCTACAGTTGAAGAAGACTGTGTAGCTCCAACTAACTTAGTTGCTCAAGACTTATTAGGTGATGGATATACTGCTACTTTAACTTGGGGTTCTATTGATCCTCAGTCTGAGTGGTTATATTATGACACTGATGTAATGCAGTATACTGGTATTGGTGCTGAAGCTTCTGATTATAGCCTAATTTGGGGTATTAAATTCACTCCTGATATGCTAGAAGAATATGCTCCTGGTTATGTAACTAAGATTTCTGTATTCCAAGGCGCTAGTGTTGGGGATTATTTAACTGAAGCTAGAGTTATGTCTGGTGACGGTATGAATGTTCTTTACTCACAAGATGTTACAGGTACTTTATCTGAAGGTTGGAACGAGATTGAATTAGACGATGCTGTTGCTTTTGATAATTCTGAAGACCTTTGGATTGGTTTCTACGTTGAAAGACCTGGTGGAACTGCAAATGAGCCTACAAGCCCTGCTTCTGTTTCATTATCTGGTGTTTATGATTTCTTCGCTTATAATGGTGCTGCTTGGACTTCAATTGAAAGTCAATATGGTATCGGTGGTCAATCATGGATGCTTAGAGGTTTCGTAACTAATTCAGCTGGTAAATCAGTTGCTTTAGGTAACGTTAACACTAATGACTATACAGAGTATACTTCTAATGGACAAACTGGTGTTGCTATGATTCCAGCTGATCCTAATTACGTAGGTGAGAAATTTGACTTCGGAGCTTCTTCTAGAGGTTTCTTAGGATATAATATCTACCGTGATGGTACTATGATTGAAGAAAACTGGCCAACTACTGGTTATTCTGATGACATTGGATCTTCTTACGAAGTTTGTTATACTGTAACAGCTAACTACGAATTCTGTGGTGAGTCTGATGCTTCTAACGAGGCTTGTGTTACTCCTGGCGTTGGTGTTGGTAATTTAGAGAATATTATCTCTGTTTATCCTAACCCTGCTAAAGATTATGTAACTGTTGAAGCTTCTAGTGATATCCTTACTATTAAGGTTACTAACTATATGGGTCAAGTTATTAGCTACATTCAAGATGTAGAAGTAACTAGTCATACTATAGCTACTAGCTCTTATAGTTCTGGTGTTTACTTTGTAGAAGTTGAAACTGCTACTGGTGTTGAAAAAGTAAGAATCGTTATTTCAGAATAATCTGAATAGATATATTACTCAAAAAGGCTTGCCATTTGGCAAGCCTTTTTTTTGTACTCAAATTTTAAGCATTTTTAAATCTACAATTCTATCTTTATATTAATTTTGTGAAAATTTTAATTCTATGTCAGTAATACTTATTTTAATTATTGTTGCCATTGCTTTCTTCTATTTCTCTGGAAGCTTTAGTAATGGTAATCAGTCGAAAAAGCAAAATTCATTTCAAGATAAGGATAAATCTCCACGTACTAAAAGTGGTGGTTCTAGTTATGGTAAGTGGGTTGGAGGTGGCCTTGGTTGGGCAGTAGGTGGTCCCATAGGTGGTCTCATTGGCTTTATGTTCGGAAACATGTTTGACGCGGGAAGTAGTTCTAGTGGTCAAAACCATCCCTATCAAGAAGGTGGACCTACTCGTAGTGGTGATTTTAGTATGAGTCTTTTGGTATTATCTGCCGCCGTTATGAAAGCAGATGGAACTGTTAAAAAATCGGAGTTGGATTATGTTCGTAGGTTCTTTACTACCAATTTTGGTGAAGAGCAATCCAGTCAGCAAATGTTGGTTCTTCGTGAGCTATTAAAGAAGGATATCAATCTTCAAGAGGTCAGTGTTCAGATTGGTCGTTATATGGATTATTCTAGCCGTCTGCAACTTCTGCATTATTTATTTGGTATTGCTTTATCTGATGGACAGGTAGATAAGTCTGAAGTGGACACTATTTCTTCTATTGCAAGCTTTATGCGTATCTCTAATGCCGATTACGCATCTGTTAAGGCTATGTTTGTTAAAGACACTGGAAGTGCCTATAAGGTGCTAGAAGTAGAGTCAACAGCAAGCGATGAGGAAGTAAAGAAAGCCTATAAAAAAATGGCGGTAAAGTATCACCCTGATAAAGTCAGTCATTTAGGAGCGGATGTGCAAAAAGCAGCTGAAGATAAATTCCAAATGTTAAATTCAGCCTATTCTGAAATTAAAAAGCAGAGAGGGATGAATTAATGGATTTGGTTAGGCATAAACAATTTGCGGCAGAGCATTTAAAATCCAATAAAAAGCTAGCTCAAAATTTAATCAAGAGAAAACCAAAGGATTTAGATAGTATCACTTCTGATTTGCATTTTGATGCTTTTGAAGAAATAGATTGTTTGGATTGTGCTAATTGTTGTAAGTCTATTAGCCCTATGGTTACTGATAAAGATATACAGCGTATTGCAAAGCACCTGAGGAAAAAGCCCAGTAACTTAGTTGAGGAATATTTGTATCTCGATCATGAAGGGGATTATGTGTTTAAAACACAGCCTTGTCCTTTTTTAGGACCTGATAATTATTGCGATATTTATAGTGTTCGCCCCAAAGCTTGTGCTGAATACCCTCATACGGACCGACAAAAGTTTTATCAATTGCTCAATCTTAGTGTTAAGAATACCTTGATTTGTCCTGCCGTTTCAAATGTATTTACTGGATTAAAAGAAAACTATATGGATAAGAAATAAATATTTTAGAGAAGGATGGTTCTATTTAAAATTATCTTTTACATTGTATTTAGTTTTGTTAATTTGAAAGCCTCAACCTTGGCATGAAATCAGTTAAATCAATGTGATATTCTAATCATTTGGAATGTGATTTATTGACAGATTTACTTAGTTTAACATGGTAGTAATTGTTATTATATTTGTTACTAATCAGTAAGGATTATTATAGTTTAATTCCCCCTGATTTCACCCGAACCTATCAATAGTCAGGGAAAAGATTGGGTCACATTAAAAACTATGGGGAATCCTTATCTTAGCTGACAAAAATTAAGTTTTGGAATTAACAATATTACAAGAGTTTTTACCCGCATTTATCTTAGATTATTTTGAGGTAAAAGAGTTTTACA
>NZ_JABKBZ010000058.1:0-35730 GCF_013166635.1 Lentimicrobium sp. S6
GAAAAGTAGAACAAATCATATTTAAACACACACAGAAGGTATTAGGAGGAGATTTAAATGTTGTTTTTTACGATATGACCCAATTATACTTTGAAGCAAGTGATGAGGATGATTTACGAAAGACAGGGTTTTCAAAAGACGGAAAACATCAAAAGCCACAAATATTTTTGGGTTTATTGGTTGCCAAACAAGGGTATGTAATAGGCTACGATGTATATGATGGCAATACCTATGAAGGTCATACATTAATACCATTTCTTGAAAATATTAGCAGAAAATTCAACTTAGAAAAGCCGATAATCATAGCTGACAGTGGATTGTTATCAAAAAAGAACATTGGTGCATTAGAAGAAAAGGGCTATGAATATATCCTTGGAGCAAGAATAAAGAATGAAATAACAGAAGTAAAAAACCAGATAATAGAAAGTTTTTATGCAGATGGAGACTTAATTGATATTACAAAAGATGATACTAAACGAATTATTATTAGCTATTCCCATAAACGAGCTAGAAAAGATGCCTATAACAGAATACGAGGACTAAAACGCTTGGAAAAGAAGATCAAGTCAGGTAAGTTAACCAAGGAAAGCATCAATAATAGAGGCTATAATAAATTTTTAAAGCTAGAAGGCAAGATTGATGTTCAAGTCGATTACACAAAAATAGAACAGGATCAATATTGGGATGGCTTAAAAGGATACATTACAAACACAAAGCTATCTGGAAGTGAAATTATTCAAAACTATGGCGAATTATGGCATATAGAACGAGCTTTTAGAATATCTAAAACAGATTTACGTATACGACCAATTTACCATAGGCTAAGAAGAAGAATAGAAGCTCATATTTGTATATCGTTTGCAGCATATTCCATCTATAAGGAACTAGAAAGAGCTCTAAATACCCAGGAATCATTATTGTCTGTAAAAAAAGCGGCAGAACTCACCCACAATATGTACCAAATCACATATCAATTACCTGATGGTAAATCAATGAATAAGCAGCTTCTAGGTATGGATGATCAGCAAAAAGAATTGTACGGCATTGTTAGAAATTGCTTTCGGGTGTCCCATTGACGAAAACAAGTGGATTCCAGATTTGGATGCCAATAGGAATAGCTTTTTTAAAGTTGTTATAGGACCTTTTAATAGTGCTCAAGAAGCTTATCCATCTCTTACCAAGGTACAGGAGAGAATTAATTTTGATGCCTATATTATTGTGGTGAATTAAACTTGATTTCTGGATCTTAATGACCAAGGATGTCATCAATATAAAGTGATGACATTCTTGGTTTGTTTTTTTGTACTACCTTTTTAAATTAATCTTCCTTCTCAGTAATACTTTCCATAGCATCTTCCACATCACCTGGAGTACTCATGATTTTCATGAAAGTCCCCATGGTGAGTTCTGGCCAATATAATGCAAAACGATATTTACCATGAAGCATAGTTACGGTGTTCCCTTGTAGAATAATATCATAGGGCATGGCTGCGATATGTCTTTCACCAATGATAGGAAGAAAGCTGGGCTCACCTAATTCAACATTCAATAATCCGATGCCAAACACCGCTGTCTGTCTTCTCTCGTCAATTAATTGATAAACCAACTTGATATCATCTCCACTTTCAGAAATTTTATCCTGAATATATTTCAAACCCTCCTCAAAACTGGCATATTCCTCTAACTCAACAGGATCATCAAAATAGGGCATCATCACCTTATAATGGTATTTTTCTAGATCATCAGCTGTTAATCCACCACCAAACGGCTGAGCTTCTCCAAAGCCTTTTATAAGTTTTTTAGCATCTTGATCAATCTTTTTTAAAGCTGGTGCTTGTATCTTATAATCATCCCCAAAATAAGCGTAGAACATATAATTAGGATGAAGCAAACTCAATTCCACACTATCGTTGACTTTGCGTAAAGCAACCTTCAATACCGATGCAAGAGCACCCCTATCTTCAAAGTCTTCACATACTTTCTTTAAATCCTCACGGGTAAAGCATAGCACCAAAAGGTCGTCTCTATCGGCCACTTGATATTGTCCAATAACGTGGAAGCCTTCGTTGCTGATTAGGTCTTGTATTTGCTCACTCAGACTACTGATGTCTCCTGGGATTTGAACACCTAAATAGGGAGCTAATTCTTCTTGTGCCCACGATGATAATCCTAAACTTATCATTAGAGCAATCATTAATAACTGTTTCTTCATCTCATTGGTTTTATTTGTTACCATCAAATATAGGAAAAATACAGGCACAAAAAAAGCCACCATAAGAGGTAGCTTTTTTCAATTTTTTGGAGTTAACTTATTTCTTAGCTAAATAATCAGCAACACCTTCGTGAGAAGCACTCATGGCTTCTTCTCCTGGCTTCCAGTTTGCAGGACAAACTTCACCATGCTTTTCGAAATACTGAAGTGCATCTACCATACGGATGGCTTCGTCGATGCTACGACCTAATGGAAGATCGTTAACCACTTGGTGACGAACAACGCCTTCTTTATCAATCAGGAATAATCCTCTGTATGCAACGGCAGCGCCTTCGAATACTTCAACATCATTCTCTTCGTCATAATCATACTCACCAGCTAAAACACCGTAGTTTGTAGTAATAGTTTTAGAAAGGTCGGCTACCAATGGATATTTAACACCTTTGATACCACCATCTTTTAATTCTGTATTTAACCATGCCCAATGTGTATGCTCAGAATCAACTGAACAACCTACTACAGCCACATTTCTTTTGTCAAACTCTTCCATTTTTTCTTGGAAGGCAAGAATTTCTGTTGGGCAAACGAAAGTAAAATCTAAAGGGTAGAAAAAGAATACTACATCTTTCTTACCAATATACTGCTTCAATGAGAAGTTTTCTACAAATTCGTTACCATTTACTACAGCCATAGCTGAAAATTCAGGAGCTTTTTTACCTACTAATACTGACATATTTTTTATTTTAAAGGGTTAATCTTTATTTGAGTGCAAAGATAATCATTTTCTCTTATTTAGAATTGATTTAAGTTAAATTAAGAATTAGAATACTTAATTGGTATAGATTTTCGCTCCAAATTCTTTTCAGGAGAGCACAAATATCATTTGGTCTTTATCAAATAGATATTTGTCCTTCTTATTTCTTGATTTATCATATATATTTATCATAAAAAATGCATGTAAAATACTTCTTATGAATTATAGAATAATAAAAAGGCAACAGATTTTAGCTTTTTTACTTATTTCCTGTCTAATTATTTCCTGTACAAAGAAGGAGGATACAGTAATAGAAACAATAGATTATAAATCTATAGAATTTGTACAAGTTTCTGGAGGAAGTTTTCAAATGGGAGATGCACAAGGGGAAGCAAACACAAAACCAGTGCATCAAGTCAGCCTAAATAGTTTTCAAATATCGAAACAAGAGATCACTAATTATCAATATTGTCAGTTTCTAAACGATATAGGATGTGGTGAGAATGGTGTTTTTGAAGGTGTCACCTATCTGGAAATTGAAAATTCTTTTGTACAGATTAATTATAGCAATGGAAGTTTCAGCCCAGAGTCAGGGAAACATAACCATCCTGTAATTATTGTAACATGGGTTGGAGCAAAAGCTTTTGCAAATTGGCTAGGAGGACGTCTAGCAAGCGAAGCGGAATGGGAGTTTGCAGCCAGAGGAGGAATTAATAGTCAGAACTATATATACAGCGGAAGTAACGATCCTAATGAAGTAGCTTGGTATTTTATAGATTACGGAAATGGCTCACAAGAAGTAGGCACCAAAAAACCAAATGAATTAGGTCTTTTTGATATGAGTGGAAATGTGATGGAGTGGTGTAATGATTGGTATGAATATAATTATTATGGTCTAAGTCCTGAAAATAATCCTCAGGGACCATTAACCGGTGTCAGTCGTGTTGTTAGAGGTGGCTCTTGGTATAATCCAGTTGTTTGTAGTGGCGTTTCTTTTCGTTACCTAGGAGCAGATCCAAATGCAGCAAGCTCTTATATTGGTTTTCGTGTTGTCAAATAAAAAAAGCGCCAATAAATATTAGCGCTTAGTCAATCATTATAAAATCTCTTCTAGAATTCTTTTTCCATGGTTAATTGCCCAGTTTCATCCCACTGTAGCCATTTACCTACTTTTTTACCTTTATCATAATGCATTTCAAAAAGTTTTACTCCTTTTGATGACCAAATAAACCAAGCGCCATCTTTTTTGTTTTTGGTATAGGATGCTTCAGCGGTTTTATTTCCTTCTTCATCCCAATTCATCCAAATACCTTCTTTGGCTCCTTTTTTCCAGACTCGCTCTGCTTTCTTTTGCCCATTTTCATGAAAAAAGAATTCAGTGCCATCTTTTAATCCTTTAGCGTAATTGGTTTCAATTTCTTTTATTTCTGTGTCCACAAAAAAAGTTACATCTACTCCAGTGAAAAGCTTTCCATCTTTATAGGCCTTCCCTTTTTGTAGCTGTAACTCTTGAGCACTTAAAGCTGTTATAATCAGGCTAAGTGCTAAAAGTAATATGCTTTTTTTCATTTATAGTATTTTCTACTCAGATTTGAGTGTCAGCTCTAAAGTTTTGTTACTAGATTTAGTTTCTATGTTTTCCACTTTTACTTCTTTATAAGAAATATAAGATAGCTTTAAGTCATAATCGCCAGCTTCAATACCTTCAAACCTGAATTTTCCGTCTAAGTCGGTTAATGTCTTGTAATCTGTACCTTCAATACTAACCATAACTCCTGCAAGAGTTTCGTCGGTGTCTACATCAGCTATTACACCATTAATACTCATGGTTGCCACTGGAGGAACTGTTACTTTTTCTACTACTGATGCTTGAACAAAAATAGTTAAAACTAAACTTAGAACGATTAAAAATATACCTTTTTTCATGATTTGTCTTATTTAAATTGATGAAGCAAAGATATAGGCACAATCGCATGGAATCAAACTTTTGGCTTTAAGGCTAATTTACCATATTGTTAAGACAATGTTAGGAGAGATAATCGCGTATTTACATTAAATTAATATAGGTTTCAGATATCCATTGCATATATATATAATCTTAGAAAACATAATAATATCAGTATTTTAAGCACAGGGTAAACGCATACTTTGTTAAAAAGCTATATTTAGAAGAAAATAGTTTAATCTATAGGTATAATGCTAGCGCGGAAATGTTTTACGTGCGAAAATATTAACATTAAGGAATGTATTTAAATCACACGGATTGCAAATCCGCGTTAGCTTTATTAAAAATAATTAGAAAATTAAAAGTACGCGTTTGCCCTGATTTTAAGCATGACAAACCTCCTGATTTCGGCTTTTTATTGTTCATATTTGAACAACAGGTGTAACCTCATGAAACACTATTCGTCATAATGATGACATAAAAGCCGCTAATAGTGGTAAAATAAGGCTTTGGCATGTTTTTAGATGCTAAAAAACATTAAATATAGAATTACTGACTATTAGTTTATTACTTTTATTGTGAATTTAAACTCTAATGATGATGATAAAGAGACTATTTCCCCAAATAATTGCGATTACATTTTCTTTTTTGGTTTTAGGTTTAGGTACAGTTTTAGCCCAAAAAACATGGACACTAGAAGAATGTATCTTATACGCCCTTGAAAATAACATTCAAATTAAACAAAGCAGACTACAAACTCAAACTGCAGAAATTAATCTTTTGCAAAGTAAGTTGGATTTTGCTCCTTCAGTAAATGCCAATGCTTCTTTAGGAAATAATTGGGGAAGAAACCAAGGTCAATCAGGACTTTATATCGATAGGTCTACCTTATCAAATTCTTTTGGATTAAACGGTAGTTTGGAATTATTTGGTGGAATGAAAAAGTGGAATACGCTTCAAAAAAGCGAATTGGACTTAAAAGCCAGTAATTATGTGTCTGAGGAGATGGAAAATGATATTTCCTTGGGTTTAACAGGAGCTTATTTGAATATCATTTACAGTCATGAATTGTTGAATGTTGCGGAACAACAAGTTGAAGTAACACGTCAACAAATCGAAAGAACCAATAATTTGGTTGAGGCAGGGACACTACCTCGCGGAGATTTATTAGAAATTCAAGCTCAAGGTGCTCAAGAGGAAACCAATTTGATTACTGCTCAAAATAACCTTTCTTTAGCCTATTTAGATTTAAAACAGTTCCTTGATTTACCATCTGAAACAGATTTAGAAATAGATTTCCCGAAAATAGAATTGTCTCAAGAATTACAAATTATTCCTTCCGACCAAATTTATGCCAATGCTGTGGATATTATGCCAGAAATTAAAGGGGGGGAAGTGAACCTTCAAAGTGCCGAAAGGTCTGTGAAAATTGCTCAAGGCTCTCTATATCCTAGTCTCTCCTTGAATGGAGGAATTAGCACTAATTATTATAGTTCTGCCCAGAAACTTGCTTACGATGATGCTGGAAATCCCGTTTTGGATAGTAATTTAGATCCCGTTTGGGAAGATATCCCTTATTCAGATCAGTTAGATTTAAATACTGGAGAATATCTGACACTAAATCTAAATATTCCTATTTTTAATGGATACGCTGTTAAATCTAATGTGAAACGTGCTAAAGTTCAAACAGTAGACCAAAGCTTCAGATTACAATTAAGAAAGAATGAACTTCGCAAAAATATAGAGCAAAAATACCACGATGCTATTGCTGCTTACAAGACTTATAATGCCAGTAAATTCTCTGTGGAATCTCTATCAGAAGCATTTAATTATACCGAAGAAAAATTCAATGTGGGGATGGTAAATTCTGTGGATTATAGCTTAGCTAAGATTAAATTGACTCAAGCTCAATCTCAGTATTTACAAGCCAAATACGATTATATTTTCAAAACCAAGATATTAGATTTTTACATGGGAATTCCATTGACCTTGTAATTCACATTTAACATTTGTAAAACCGAAATTATGAAAAAGAATAAATGGATGATTATCCTTGCCGCTGTTGTTGTTATTGCCATTATTGTATTGGTAGTATTGAAGAAACAAGGTGTTTTGGGTAAAGAAAACAATACCAAAGTAAGTGTGGAACAAGTGGAGATGAAAACCATCATCGAAACAGTTACTGCCAATGGTAAAATCCAACCAGAAAAAGATATTAAAGTGAGTCCATTTATTGGTGGCGAAGTTATTGAGCTAACTGTTGTAGAAGGAGATCAAGTAGAGAAAGGACAGCTGCTGGCCAAAATTGATCCAGAGCAATATCGTACTGCTTTTGACCGCTCCGAGGCTTCTTTAAATTCCCAAAAGGCTTCTGTAGCCAATGCAAAAGCAGGTTTAGCTCAGGCCAAATCAGAATTTTTACAAAACCGTTTAGATTTTGAAAGAAATCAAAAACTATGGGAAAAGCAAGTCATTAGTGATTCGGATTTTGAAAAAGTTGAAGCCACTTACGAAGTAAGTAAAAGCCGAGTGGATGCCGCTGAAGAAACATTAAAGTCTGCACAGTTTCAAGTAAAAAGTAGCGAGGCCAGCTTACGAGAAGCCAGAGAAAATCTCACCCGTACTGCCGTTTTTGCTCCTCAAGATGGAACGGTTTCTTTATTAAGTGTTGAAAAAGGAGAACGAGTACAAGGTGCTTCTCAGTTTTCGGCTGGTACTGAGCTTATGCGAATTGCCAACCTTAATAATATGGAAGTACACGTAGAAGTGAACGAGAACGATATTGTAAGGGTTTCTATTGGTGATACTACATTAATAGAGGTTGATGCCTACTTGAAAGACAAATTTAAAGGAGTGGTTACTGAGATTGCAACCTCGGCCAATACTCTTGGTACTAGTGCTGATCAGGTAACTAACTTCGATGTAAAAATCAGAATGTTAAGTGAGTCATATATGCATTTATCAGAAGGGAAACCTGCAGGTTTCAGTCCATTCCGTCCAGGCATGTCTGCATCAGTAGATATTCAAACAGAGGTTCGTCAAATGATTCCTGCTGTTGAAATAGCGGCTGTTACCACTCGTGACGATACCACAGGAAGAAAGAAATCATCCTACGAATTGCGAGAAGAGGAAAAAGAGAAAAAAGATGCAAAAGAAGACGAGAAAGAAATTAAAGAATATGTGTTTATGCATGTTGATGGAGAAGCTGTCATGCGTGAAGTAAAAACAGGTATTCAGGATAATAAGTATATCGAGATCGTCTCTGGTTTAGAAGAAGGTGATGAAGTGATTACTGGCCCTTATTCAGCGGTTTCTAAGGATTTAAAGAACCACGACAAGGTAGAGAAGACCGATAAGGATAAACTCTTCGATAAAAAGAAATAGTTGATTCTTAAACGACAATATGAAGAGCTGCATGATGTAGCTCTTTTTTTTATGTTTGTATTTACAGTAGGAATGTGTATTTCCTTTTTCAGGCGATTTACTTTGTATAGAATTTTTATAACATATACTCTACGAGCAATTTAAAACACTTTTGTATGTCTTTATACAGAACTTATTGGGTAATGCTTTTGTGCAATACTAACCTATTTCGATAATTAGCCCCTCTATTTCCCAAAATTTCATTGTTTATCCCGATAGCTCTTCATAAATTTGGGTCATTTATGAGCTAATTATCTGAAACTGTGGTATAATTTGATATTGAACTGAGATTACTCGGTTTGCACCCCAAATATTACCGTGTAGCGGTTAAGATTTTATATAAAACCTTAGCTATACTGTTTTTCTTCCCCGTAGGGGATTTGTTTTAATTCAGTCCTAGAATTTAGTGTATATCTAGCAAAGTATATTATCAAGCCTTTTATCTCTTTGAATCACCTTGAATTATCTATTTTCTGAAACAAAAAAAACCACGAATAAAACCCGTGGTTTTCAAGCATATTATATTCTCATCTTCTCTATTCTTCTTCCATTTCTCCGCCATCTGCATCTGAGCGAGATTTTCTATCGGCACGATAATTATTAAATTTATAGCTGATAGAAAGCGTTACAACTGGTGCATCTCTCGTAAATTCACTATAATTATAAAAATCGGGGCCACTGGTGGTCATTTCTCGTTTTGCTGTGGCAAAAATATCTCTTACTTGTAGCACAGCTGATAGTTTTCTGTCTAAGAAATCTTGGCGTACCGCAGCATTTACCATATAAAAACCTTCTCTTTTACCTTGTGCAGTTACAGTAGGGCCATTATACATACTGTTAATTTGAACCTTAGTGCTTTTTCTAATATTGAAGGTATTATTAAATCGCGAACTCCAGTTGTTACTACTATTGGAGAAATCTTCATCATAAAGAACACCCTCAACACGGTATTTATAAAAATCACCCATTAAGTCCATTTCCCACCATTTAAAAACCTGAAAGCTAAACATCATTTCCAATCCAAGACTATAATCTTTACCCACATTCTCAATACTGCTGAGCATTACATTATCTTGATATACGCTTTGAACTCGTTCTACTTTATTATGTGTAACTCTATAATATCCTTCCAGAGATATCATGTTAGTTTTACCTATTTTCTTTAAATAGCCCATTTCAAAACTGTCAATATACTCAGGTTGCAAATCAGGATTCCCTTGTCGTACATTAAAAGCGTCAACCCAAGTGATAAATGGTTCTAAATACCATCCTCTAGATCTTTCTATTCTCCTGGTATAGCTGGCCATCATTTGATGTTCTTTTGGAAACTGATAAGATAGGTGTAGGGTTGGAAAAAAGTCCCAGCGATCGATTCCAAATTGCTCGTCTGTAGCTTTTGAAATAATATCTCTAAAAGTATATTCTCCTCTAATTCCTGCTTGGTAACCAAAATTTCCCATTTCGTTGCCATAGGTAGTATAGATGGCATGTATATTTCTTTTATAGGTAGTTTGGTTTGTATATTCTGGTTTCAATTCGTATATACCAGTTTCTGTATTCAATTCTTTAAGTTCAGTATTGTCTTCGCTATTAGAAAAACGGGTTTGGAAACCAGCTTCTATTTTACCTTTTTCACCTACAGGAAGTGTATAATCTAATTTTCCTCTTAATCGGCTCGATGGTCCTGTTTCAGTGTTGATTTTTCCATCTACTACCAAATCATTTTCATTAGTAAGCTCATTAGTGGAATTATCTTTGAAATCTCTATTGTCTGCGCTAAATTCTGCTTTTATTTCATGATCTTTTTTCTCAAACTTATGTTGGTAATTTGCTGTTGCCGAATAAAACTGGCCTCCTCTTTCCGACATGTCTTTATTTTCATAGATATTATGAAGTTCTTCAGGTATTCTCCATTCATCGTAGGAAGATGTGGTGTTTCCATTCATCTGTCGGTCGCCAAAGCGGAAATTCACCCCAATTATATCATTGGAACCAATACTATAATCCGCTCCTGCTTTCAGACCCCACATGGTTCTTTCGCGATTATTGTCACCATTCATGATCGTTCTATAAATAGTATCATTCTTATAGGTGTCTCTCAAGCTATAACTCGTTCCGGGGTGGCTTCTCACATTATAATCCGCACCAAAAAATACATTTAAATTCCGCTTCTTATAATTCAATAAAAAGTCGCCACCGTATTTATTATCCAAACCCAAGTTTACATTCGCAATACCACTAAATCCTTGCAGTTTGTTTTTCTTAGTGATAATATTGATAATACCAGCAGTGCCATCTGGATCGTATTTTGCCGATGGATTAGTGATGATTTCAATATTATCAATAGTTGAAGCAGGAATTTGTTGGAGGGCATCATTGGCATCCAAAACAGAGGGGCGTCCATCTATTAGAACTGTAAAACCTGTGCTTCCTCTCAGTGAAACATTACCTTCAATATCTACCTTAATGGAAGGAACATTCTCTAAAACATCCACTGCCGAACCAGAAATGGAAGTGATTTGTTTACTCACATTAATCACCTTTTTATCTATCTTATAATCGATACGGGGAGCACTACCATCAATAACAACCTCCTCTAGATTGTTCATACTTGGAGTAATTTTAATCTTATGTAAATTGACAATGGGTTCTTCCATTTTAATCATCACTTCTTCTATGGTTTTTTCTTCGTAACCCAAAAATGAAATCTTCAGGTCATATTTGCCCGGTTTTAGCTTTTCAAGATAGAATTTACCATTTCTTTGGCTAATGGTACCTCCCGTTAATTCTTTAGTTCGTTTATGATAAAGAGCAATGGTAGCATACTCTATTTGCTCGTTGGTGTTGGCATCTAAAATTTGCCCACTGATTTGGCCAATGGCAGGAAGATCTTTATTTCCACCTGGTCCTTTTCCTCCTCTTTGTCCTTGCTGTGCTAATAAGCTGATATTTAGCAATAAAATAAAGCTAAGTACTGATGATCGTAAAATTGATTTCATATATTAATAATAGTATGTGTTCCTTGATTTATTAGATGACTTTGATGTGCAAAACAAAGAAAAGTTTAATTACCTTGATTAAATAAAATACTATTTATTCGTTAATCAGCAAACTACCTAGAAATCAGCAGGTTTAATTTTAATCATTTTAAATAAAGAGAATAGTAGCAAATAAATCTTCATATTATAAAGGCTAAAACGAAATACTTTTTACTTTTGTTCTCCCATTGCAAACGTTTGCATAAAATCATTAAACTTAAAATACTATGGCTAAAAACATTGAAAAAGTAAGAAAGGACCTTGCTTCTTATGGAATTAATGAAGTAGAGGAGATTTATTACAATCTTTCATATGACGAGCTTTATAAGCATGAAACAAACCCTAAGTTAGAAGGTTACGAGAAGGGCTATGTAACTAATTTAGGTGCAGTTACTGTTGATACAGGAATTTTTACAGGACGTTCTCCAAAGGACAAATACATTGTTGAAGAGGAGGAGAATGTAAATAATATTTGGTGGAAGAACGAACACCGACCCGCTTCTGATAATAAACCTATTAGCGAAGAGGTTTGGGAAGAGTTAAAAGCCAATTCTATTGAGCAGTTGACAGGAAAAAAATTGTACATTCAGGATGGATATGCTGGTGCCAACGAAAATACTCGCTTAAAGATTCGTTTTATTGTTGAAGTGGCGTGGCAGGCCCACTTCGTGAAAAACATGTTTATCCGTCCAAGTGAAGAAGAACTCGAGAACTTTGAGCCTGACTTCGTGGTTTTTAACTCTTCTAAAACTAGTAACCCTAAGTGGGAAGAGCAAGGTTTACATAGTGAAGTATATGCCGCTTTCAACTTAAAGGCTCGCATGGCTTGTATTGGTGGAAGCTGGTATGGTGGCGAAATGAAGAAAGGTATTTTCTCGGTAATGAACTATTACCTTCCTCTAAAAGGAATTGCTGCAATGCATTGTAGTGCAAACGTTGGAGAAGATGGAAACACTGCTATTTTCTTTGGTCTTTCAGGAACAGGAAAAACAACTTTGTCAGCCGATCCAAACAGAGCATTAATTGGTGATGATGAGCATGGTTGGGACGAAAATGGAGTATTTAATTTTGAAGGAGGATGCTATGCAAAAACCATCGACCTTGACGAATCAAAAGAACCAGATATCTATAGAGCCATCAAGAAAGATGCTTTATTAGAGAATGTAGCATTTGATGCAAACAATGTTATCGATTTCGCTGATTTCTCTAAAACCAAAAACACTCGTGTTTCTTATCCTATTTATCATATTGACAATATCGTGAAACCCGTTTCAAAAGCTGGACACGCCAATAAAGTCATTTTCTTAACTGCTGATGCTTTTGGAGTATTGCCTCCAGTAAGTAAGCTTACAGCAGATCAAACAAAATATCATTTCATTAGTGGATATACTGCAAAAGTGGCAGGAACAGAGCGTGGTATTAAAGAACCCGTCCCTTCTTTCTCTGCTTGTTTTGGAGCTGCTTTCTTATTATTGGATCCAACAAAATATGCGCATGAGCTTATCCGTAAAATGGAAGCCCATGGAGCAGAAGCCTATTTGGTGAATACAGGGTGGATTGGTGGAGCTTTCGGTACTGGTAAACGTATCGATTTACCAACTACACGTGCCATCATCAATGGTATTTTAGATGGTTCTTTTGAGAATGCAGAATATGAAACATTACCTGTTTTCGGATTAAACATTCCAAAAGCATTAGACGGTGTTGACAGTAAGATTTTCAACCCACGTAACCTTTGGGAAGATCCTAAAGCTTGGGATGCTTCAGCCGAAGATCTAGCCAAGAAGTTTATTGCCAATTTCGCTAAATTTACAGATAGTGACGATGCTAAAGCTTTAGTGGCTGCCGGACCACAAATATAATTACACACATTTTCATAATAAAAACCTGGCTTTTGCGGCCGGGTTTTTTTGTGCTCTGTTTTTTGAATCTATATATGTTTTGAGTTTTCTAGATAATTACCTACTTGTTGATTTTTAAGCGTTAATTTTTATTTGTTTAATTTTACCAGCTGTCATCAATTGATGGTGAACAAATCTCAAACTGCAAAATTGCATTTCCAAAATCATAAGCCAGACCTAAAGAAATAGATATTTACATGAAGAAATTAAGCATCATAGGAGGAGGTCCTGCGGCATTAATGCTTGCAGCAGAAATAGACACCGAGAAGTATCAGGTGACGCTATATGACCAGAAGAAATCAGTGGGTCGGAAATTTTTAGTGGCTGGTGATGGTGGCTTAAACCTCACTTTCAATTCCCCTTTAGAAGAATTCATATCTAAATATGTTCCTCGTGAGTTTATGGATCCTATCATTCGGAAGTTTACTAATCAGGATTGGATAAACTGGCTTCATGTTCATGAGATTCCTACATTTGTAGGGTCCAGTAATAGGGTATTTCCTGAAAAGGGTCTAAAGCCGGTGAAAGTGCTCAATAAGATTAAAGAATATATATCCGCAAATGGTGTAGGATTTCAATTAGATACCAAATGGACGGGTTGGAATGAGGAGGGGCATTTATGCTTTGAAGGATTAGAGGATGTTAAATCTGATATTGTGGTAATTGCTATGGGTGGAGCCAGTAAGAAGGTGACCGGTTCTGATGGTTTATGGGTTGAAGCATTTAAAGAGCGTGGGGTGCGCGTAGAACCTTTTAGAGCTGCTAATTGTGCTTTTGGCGTAGATTGGAATAACAGCTTTATAAATACCTATGAAGGGACTCCTCTAAAGAATATTGCATTGACATTCAATAAGCATGTTTCAAAAGGCGAATTGGTGATTTCTAAGTTTGGTTTGGAAGGCAATGCCATTTATGCCTTGAGTCAGAAGATTCAAGAGAAACTGCTTAAAGAAGAAACTACGCTCATCCACCTGGACCTCAAGCCAATGCTGTTAATTCAGCAAATACAGGATAAATTGAAGAGTTCTAAACGAGCTAAAATAAGTCATATTTTAAAAGAGAATTTAAGTCTAGATCGTTGCTCCATTGCGCTCTTGAAACAATTCTCAGATAAGGAAAGCTTTTTGGATATGGATCTACTTGCAAAAACCATCAAATCCCTCCCCATTACTCTCCATTCTGCTGAAGAATTGGATAAAGCTATTTCATCTTTAGGAGGTGTTTCTTTAGATGAAATAAATGGGAATTTTCAGTATAAGAAAATACCAAATACTTATGCTATTGGAGAAATGTTAGACTGGTGGGGCCCCACTGGTGGTTATTTATTGCAGGGCTCTTTTAGTATGGGATTTGTGTTAGCGAAGCATTTGAATGCATTGGAGGAAAATGAATAGAAAAATGCTTATCGGTATTGTGTTGATTACAGTTGCTTTTTTAGTCATCATCTTGATGAGTGTATAATGAAATGCTTAAAGTCTTTATATCATTAAATGGTGAGAATGACTAAATGGAGCTAAAGCAGCTTACAAATTGTCATCCGAAGAACCATCCCAAACTTTCATGATTAGAGTAGAGCTTTCATTACTTTTGCAAATAAATAGTAGAGTTGTTCTAATAAAAATAGTTTGAGATGTTCAATTATATATTTAACCAATCTAGTAGATAAGCAAATAGTTAATTAATGGTATTTTGATTTTTTGCAGAAAACTTAAATATAATAGCCATTCATTTAAAATTCCCTTACAAGGCAAAGGCATACTTTTATTTTGTCCGCAGATTATCACAAATGGGTACGGATTTCAATGAGCTCGCTCCGCTTTGGTTAGTGGAATCAGGGTTTAGATTTTCTCTTTTTTAAAATAGATGTCAATGATAAATTGTGAAAGTAATGGTGAGTTTGCCCTGAATTCCTTTATCTTTGAATACTCAGATTCAAAAAACAATACCATAGTAACAAGAAGCCTAGGGAATTCGCACAAAATGGCTTTTAAAGGCGGTGATTAATTATTTTTTTTCACTGAAGTAGGGTTTTCTAAAAACTCAATCGGTTTATTAAGTGAAAAGAAAATTATTTTTAAACAAAAACTATAAAACATGAAAAAGGTATTTGGATTATTAGTGGCTTTGTCTTTGGTGATGACATTCACATTTACTTCTTGCAATAAAGAGGAGGACGCTACAGCAAAAGATAGCTCTTTAAGCGAAAGTGAATTATCATTGAAAAGCTTAGAGCCGGATGTTCAAGTGATAGGAACTGGTGATAAAGGCGATTATGAAAGAGTGATTATCGAAGAAATAATAAGAGGCGAGACTTGTAAAAAACAACCTGTTTCAGGAATTGTAGAATATTACTATCAAGGTGAAATGGTGTTTTCAGTGGATTTCGGCAACGGGGAATGCGATGGAGTAGCCACTGTAACTTGGCTTGATGAAGAAGGACTTACACAGTCAAAAGTAGTAGATGTTTGGAAACTCTTCAAAAATCATAACGATGGGAATTACCGTCCAAAATGTTTCAGCTTTGTATTTCCTTTAACTTATACCATGCCCGATGGTTCTGAGCTTATCATAGAAAGTAAAGACGATTGGTATTTATTAAGAGAATGGTGTACAGCCAACCCTTCTTATGATGAAAAGCCTACTTTAAACTTCCCTGTAGATATTGTTTATGAAGATGAAACTAGCATTACTATTAATACTGCTGAAGAGCTTAGAGAAGCTAGAATCGATTGTAAAGAGGCTCACAGTAGAAAATGCTTTGAACTCATACTTCCTGTGAACTACTTAATGCCAGACAATAGCACAATTACTATAGAAACGGAAGAGGATTGGTCACTTATTAAGGAATGGCATATCAATAATCCTGAATTTGAAGAAAGAGCTAATTTGGTTTTTCCTGTAGATATAGTTTATGAGGATGGAACTACCTTAACACTCAATACAGAAGAAGAAATGCGTCAAGCTAAAAAAGATTGCAAACAAGGATATGGTGCCAAATGTTTCACTTTCAACCTCCCAATTAGTTTCACCATGCCCGATGCTTCTATTATTATCATTGAAACCGAAGAAGACTGGGCCCAACTTAAAGCGTGGTATACTGAAAACCCAGGTGTAGAAGAAAAACCAGTATTGGTTTTTCCGGTAGAAATCACCATGGAAGACGAAACAGTTCTTACTATTAATAATCAGGAAGAAATGGTGGAAATACGCCGCGCCTGTCATCCACATGGTAATGGTCATGGTAACTAATTTAAGCTAAACCCATAAAGATGTTATCTTGAAAAGAATATTGAAAACCGGATGGATATAATAGCATCTGGTTTTCAATATCTCCTTCCTTGTTTAACATTACATCAAAAAAATCATTCTCTATTGAATAAAGAAGAATTCAGAAATATATATAGTATATATGGAAGAAGCATTAGAGCATATCTTTACTACCGATCAGGTGAGGAAGAAATGGCTAATGATTTAACACAGGACACTTTCGTAAAGCTATGGGAAGGAGATTTTCAATACCAGCCTGATAAAATCAAGGCACTTCTCTATAAAATAGCAGGCGGTTTATTTCTGGATTATATGAGGAAAACGAAATTAGAAGCTGACTATATTGCCCATTTTAAATTCAAATTAAAAGACTCTTCTTCTCCTGATGAAAATGCTGAAAATTATCGAAAGAAATGCGAATTAGCGCTTCAATCTCTCACAGAAAAAGAACGTACCGTGTTTTTAATGAACAAAATGGAAGGATTGATTTATAAAGATATAGCGGATTGTTTAGAAATTAGTGTGAAGGCAGTAGAGAAGAGAATGACTAAGGCATTAAAGAAGCTGCAGGAGCCAAAGACTAACAGCAAATAGTTAAAAGAAAACAAAATGATTGAATATGATAAAAATATAGACTCTTTTAAAAATCTGGAAAACGATTTTGCTACCAGTGATGATGCCTTGTGGGCAAAAATTGATGAGAAAACCATCCTGAAAAAAGAAAGTAAAACCATTAAATTGGGATGGAAATCCTATGGCATTGCAGCATCTATAGCTATTTTAGTGGGGATGACCATGTTTTTGAAACTCTATTCCATTGATATTATAGCCAGCAAAGGCCAACACATTTCTCATGAACTTCCAGATGGTTCCATGGTGCAATTAAATGCTGCTTCTTCAATCCATTATAAACCCTATTGGTGGAATATGGAAAGAGAAGTAGAACTCTCTGGAGAAGCCTTTTTTGAAGTCGAAAAAGGAGAAAGCTTTACCGTGATTTCGGAGGAGGGTAAAACCACTGTATTGGGTACCAGCTTTAATATATTTGCCCGCGATTCTGAATATCAGGTCTATTGTAAAAGTGGAAAAGTAGAAGTGGCGAGTAATAAATATGATATCCATTATAGAATCATAGCTGGCGAACTAGCTCTTATTGATAATTTGGCCAAGTCTGGTATGAAAAAACAAATGAATGCCCGGGATTATACCTCCTGGATTGATCATAAATTTAGTTTCACCAATGAGCCTCTAACGAAAGTTTTTCAAGAATTAGAACGACAGTATAATATCCATATAGATTATAGCGAGGACTTATCTGCACTGAAATATGGAGCCTATTTTGAGCGACCACAGCATCCTGATTTGGCATTAGACTTGATTTGTATTCAATTCCAGCTTAACTTTGAAGAAACAGCAAATGGATATTATAAAGTATTCAGAAACTAAATGCCCTGTAATGCTATGCAGGTTTTAAATTTAAAATATAATAGAGCAATTTGATAAAACGACTTTTCTCCATACTCTTACTAATTCTATTGTCTACCTTAGGCTATACTCAAAGTATCAGCATTCAGGTAGAAAACCAGGATTTATCTGCCGTTTTTTATCAAATGAGAAGCCAATACCAAGTGGAATTTAGTTTTAATGCTGAAGATATAGAGGGATGTGTGCTGAGTAAAAATGCAATTTATAAAAATCCGGAGGAGGCCATCATTGATTTACTTAGTGGCTTCGATTTAGATTATAAAAAGCAAGGTTCCATTTTTATTATCATTCCCCAAAAGAAGAAAAAGAAAGACAAGCCTAACTACCATTTTTACTACGGTTTTATTGCAGATGCCACGGCTGGTGAAAGCCTTCCTTCGGCATTGATTAAATATAAGAATGGCTTTCTGAGCACCAACTCAAGTGGCTATTTTACTTTTCGTTCTACCGATAGTGTCGAGAAGGTTCAGATTCAATATTTAGGATATTATACCAAAGATACCCTCCTCACTCCTTCTCAATCTTATCAAATTAAATTAAAATCAGCCGATTTCTATTTAGATGAAGTAGAGGTAAAGTCGGAAAGTTCCATTTTCGATATGATTACAGGGCAGCGTGCTGCTTCCATAAAACTCAATCAAAAAACCAGTAGGTATTTACCGGGTAATATGGATAATGGCATTTATAATATGCTACGCTTACAACCCGGGATTATGGCCTCAGGAGAACAAACCAACGATTATACCATTTGGGGTTCTTGGCCTGGGCAAAACATTATGGAATACGATCACATCAGGTTGTTTAGCATGAGTAGTTTCGACGAGAATCAAAGTATTGTTCATCCGCTCATGATACAAGAGATCAATGTGACAAAAGGAGCTTTTAATACAGACTATGGAAACGGTGTGGGTGGTTTGGTGGATATTACAGGGAAAAGTGGAGACTATAGCGATTTTCATGGAAATGCCAATATCAGTAATCAAGCTGTAAGCGGATACCTGAACATCCCCATTGCTGGTCGATTTTCTTTCCAAACCGCCTACCGACAAACTTTCTATAATATATTGGAGGATAACAGCTCTAATCAAAGTATTAAAGATGGGAAAGAATATGTGATTCCGGAGACCTCTTTTAGAGATTTTAATGTAAAATTCACAGGGCATATCAACGATAAAGATCATTTTAAAATGAATGTGATCACTAGTGAAGATAATGAATATTATTCTTACTCTCAAGTTAGAGGAAACTCTGGCGTTTTTAGTGCAAAAAGCGATAAAGACAAAACTCAAAGTGGATTTTCTACTGAGTATAATAAATTCTATAAAAACAAAAATAGCTCCACCTCTGTCATCTCCTATAGCCATCTAAAGTATAATATCGATATCAATAGAAGGTTTGTAAATACTAATATTAATGGCAATGGCCAAGAAAGTTTCGAAATCAATTCTATTACTAGCAATCAAATATCTGAGATTAAAATCAATCATTCCCATCAGTTTGTATTGGGAGAAAAGAATTTCATTAGTGCCACCGCAGAATTTGTCAGAAATACCAATTCCTATGAAAATGAAATCAACTTAAGTACCATTAAAGAACTTGAAAACGAGAGCAATCGATTCAGTTTGGTATTAAAAGATCATATTGCCATATCAAAACATTTTTATCTTGAAGCCGGATTAAGAACGGATTATGTTCCTGAAGTAAATGAAGTTTACGTGCAGCCTAGGTTTAATATGACTTATTCTGTTATAGAAGGCCTAAAAGTAAATGCAGCCTACGGAAAATATGTGCAATTCCTATATAAAAGCACCATTTATAATGAAAAGGAAGTTCTGTTTAATTTTTGGGAAATCCTTAAGCTCGACAAGCAAGAGGCCACCTCAGCACATCATTATGTATTGGGCTTGAGCTACGATTATGACATCTTCAATTTCAGTGTGGAAGCCTTTTATAAAAGTATTGATCATATTTTTAACTATAGCATCATTCTTCGCGATAAAGAAATCAGTAGAAGCTCTGGGGAGGCCAAAATAAAAGGAATCGACTTCTATTTAAAAGCAAAAATAGGCCAACATGAAATTTGGGGAGCTTATACTTTAAGCCAGACCATGGAGCGTTTCGAGAATAGCAAGTTAGATGAGTTTGAGCTGGCACCACACCATCAAAGACATGAGCTAAAAGGCGCCGCCATCCTCAATTTTTCACCTTTCTATATCTCCACCAACTATGTATATGGCTCGGGATTGGAGTTTTCAAGAAGTACCAGCTCTTCAGAACTTATCCCCTATAATCGATGGGATGCCTCCTTGATGTACAAACTAAATATCAATACCATTTATTGCCAATTCGGAATATCTGCTCTGAATATTTTAGATTATAATAATATCAAATACAGCAATCTCATTCGTCTCTCCGAAGAAGAACTAGTATACTCTCAAAGCACTCCTTTTACTTTACTTTTGAATGTTTATATCGGATTTTAATCTGAAACCTTCTTCTGTTTTGCCAAGAATTCTGTTAAGGTTTCCCCTTTTAAATTATTTGCCATATTTTTGATTAAAATATAATTTTTTGATTAAAATTATAAGCAAGCTATACTTTTACATGAACTCAAAAAACATCTTCCTAAAATAGCATGACAAAGAAAAAAAAGACTCTAATTATCAGAATAGTATTACTAGGTAGCACCATAATATCCTTGTTTTATGTACCATGGATTTTGGTATGGGCTTGGATTTTACCCTTACCCAATTCGGTTCAAGAACAAGCCGACGAAGCTATAGAACATGGATTTGATGGAATGATAGTTTATGTGGACGAAGGAGGTAAAGCTCCAGCATTCTATACGGCCGGCTGGCACGATCGAGATCAGAAAATTCCTGCCAAGCCAAAAGCTTTATTCAAAATTGCCAGTATCAGTAAATTATATGTGGCGGTTGCTATTAGTAAATTAGCCCATGATAAGCGTTTGTCATTAGATAAACCAGTCTCTGATTACTTTCCCGAGCTTAAAGGAAGAATTGAAAATATAGATGAAATCACCTTGCGATTAATGGTGCAACATAGGAGCGGTATTCCTAATTTTACAGATAATCCAGACTTTTGGCAAGACCGATCGGACCTCAAAAAAGATGCGCTCGAATATGCGCTTGACTTACCAGCCAACTTTGAACCAGATAAAGCTTATGGCTATTCAAATACCAATTATTTATTACTTTCAAGAATCATAGAGAAAGTGGTAGGCTATAGTCGTCAACAATATTTTAGGGAAGAAATATTAGAACCTCTTGGCCTAAGCCATACCTACGGCTCTCTTGATGAAGTGGATTTAGATGATGTGATGAGTGGCTATTATGCAGGCTATGATGAAGATTTCAAGACTGAGGAGGTCGGAATGATAGCCACAGCAGAGGATGTAGGAATTTTCTTGCGTGCATTAAACGATGGTTCAGTATTTGAAGAGGGTGAACAAGAAATATATTCCTCTATTTACGTATACGAGCACGGAGGCCTAGTTCCTGGATATCAAAGCCTGGCAGAATATCATAAAGATATTGATACCGTCATTATTCAGTTTATTAATACCACAGACTTTAATGGATATGATTGGAATTTATCGGAAATCATATATAGTCGTATTGTAAAAATAGTGAGACGTAGCAAAAGTAAATAAGCCCACCGTTTTAATAAAATGAGACCATCTTTCGCAAACTTTATATTAGAAATTATTGGAGCATTTATTGTTTGGTCTTTCAAAGGATTTAAAGGAAAGCTATCCGATGAAGTTTCTAGTCCTTTTGAAGCGAATAGTAAATCAATTCGTAATGCTTTTATTAGCATTTTGCTTATCATAAGCATTATTTTTATTATCAGCAATCTAGAAGACTCCAAAACCAAAGAGCCTGCAGAATTTAAATATGAGATGCTTAAGTGAAATGCTATGTCTTTAAAAACAAGACCCAATTGGAAATTTGCTTTATTTATTTGTTCTTCTTTGTTTAAATATAACACCCTAAGCCTATTTAATTCTCTACCTAATCCTTTTGAGAATATATAATTTTGAGCTATTTTTACCAAGCATATGATCAAGCACATACTTTGGCATCATTTTTATTATTAAAATGATGTTCAGGTATTCAATTTCATCAAGTAAATAGAAAAAACATGAAGGCATTAAAACTATTTCTACTCATTTTACTAAGTTCAACTTGTTTTGCACAAGTTCCAAGTTTAGGTGTTTATAAAGGAGATAAGAATGTACAACTAGAAATCTCTAAGCTAGATATTCAGATTGAAGTGGTGGGCAATATCGCCACCACAACTTATGATATGGTTTTTTATAATCCCTACTCCTCTATTCTTGAAGGAGAATTAGCCATGCCTTTGAAGAATGGGCAGGAAATATATCGTTATGCTTTAGAAATCAATGGGAAACTACGCGAAGGCGTAATTGTTGAAAAAGTAAAAGCTCGCCAAGCTTTTGAGGCAGTAGTCCGCAAAAATATTGACCCCGGAATCATTAACAAAACCAAGGGAAACAATTTTAAAACTAAGATATACCCAATTCCTGCAAAAGGAACTAAAAGACTAGTGCTTGCACTTAGTGAAACTTTAAACGGTGATAAAGAAAACCTAAACTATTCTCTACCTTTTGGAGAGCTGAATCAAATTGATGATTTTTCATTGAAGGTGAAAGTACTTAAATGTCAGCCTGATGAGATAGACATCAAGAGTGATTTTCAGAATATTAATTTTGACAGTAAAGAAAATTCCTATGTGCTAAATCTAAAGGAAAAGAATTTCAAGCCTACAGAAGATATTAGATTTACTATTCCTCGATATTCTACAGATTCTTATCAGCTTTTCACCTGCGATTTTGAAGGAGAAACCTATTTCTACCTCAATTTTCCACCCAATCCATTAGAACAAGAAAATGTGGAAGAACCTGAAAGTATTGCCATTTATTGGGATAACTCCTTTTCAGCTTCAAAGCGAAATACAGAAAAAGAATTAAAATTTTTGGAGGAATACCTGAATAGTTTAAGTGCCGAAGTGAAGGTGTCAGTTTATCATTTTAATCTTTTTGCATCAGAAGAAAAATCATTTTTAGCATCTCATTCCAAAGAAATTATTAGTCATATCCATTCTTTAAAAAATGATGGTGCAACATGTTTACAGAATCTAGAGTTTTCAAAGCATCATGACCTCATATTACTATTTTCTGATGGAGTTAATACCATTGGGAAAGCAATAATACAAGCTTCTAAACCCATTTATGCTATTAGTTCGGCTGCAGGAAGCGATTATGGATTATTGAAATCCTCTTGTGCCAAAACAAATGGGGAATTTATAGACCTCACTATAACTTCAATCCCCAGAGCATTAGAATTGATTCAACAAGATGAAGAAAAGTTTCTTTCTAGCGAATACAATTCCAATCATATTAAAGAGGTTTATCCCAAACTAGCAGAATCTATAAATACTACATTTGAGATTACAGGTATTTTAACCCATAAAGAAGCTACCCTAAAGGTAAATTTTGGAAACAAGACAGGAGTGAATCAATCAAAGACTTTTTTGATTAGGAAAAATGGAGAATCGCAAATGGTCTCCCGCATTTGGGCAAGCAAAAAGTTGGCCTATCTAGATGCAAATTATGAAAAGAACAAAGAAGAAATTATTGAACTCAGTCAGAAACATAACATCATCACTCGAAATACATCCATGCTGGTTCTTGATAGAGTAGAAGATTATGTAAGGTATGATATTGATCCACCAGCAGAATTGAAAAAAGATTATAATAAACTAATTGCCATTAAAAACAAAAACAAACCTAAACAAGCTTCAAAAAAAGACATAGAAAAGAAAAACATTCAAAGAATCAATACTCTTTTTAGCAATTATGACCAATCCTATAAAATAAAGACCGGAAATAATTATTACGATAGCATTGTTGAATTTGGGGAAAATAGAAGAATTCAAGGACGGCTTATTGATTTCGATACTGGCGAACCTGTTCCCTTTGCAAATGTGGTTATAATAGACAATGAAACACAAATTGCAGGCACTTCCTCAGATTTTAATGGGAATTTCACCATAGAGTCCCTTCCTGTATTAGATTCTCTAACTTTAACTGTGTCATCAGTTGGCTATGAACCCAGCACTATAACAATTTCTGATGGCTATCCTATTCAAATCAGGTTATGGCCTTCTTCTCTTATATTAGAAGAAGCAGAAGTTATAGCATATGAGGTACCACTAATTTCCCGAGATGTTACTAGCTCAGGAGCAACTGTACGAACTGCTATTTCAGAAGATAGAGAAGGCAGCAGTGTTAGAGGTTCCCGTTCAGGTGAAACCCTTGAGTATATTGACGGTGTGAAAGTAACAGGAAGTGAAACAAAATCGTCAATAAAAGTTTTGGCTTGGATGCCGGATGCTCCCTATATGAAAGAGCTAAGAAAAGCCAATGATGATGATTTATTAATGCTGTATGATCAGCTTAAAGAAGAAAACAAAAACAGACCTTCCTTTTATATTCAGGTAGCAGACTTGTTTTTTGCTAAAGAAAAGCATCAAGAAGCGGTTAGAATTCTTTCCAATATCATTGAATTAGATTTGGAGAACCCTGAACTATTAAAAGTAGTTGCAAGACGTTTATTAGACGAAGAGGAATACGAAATGGCCATTGACATTTATAAAGAAATCCGAGATTTACGTCCTGAAGAACCACAGTCTTTTAGGGATTTGGCTATAGCCTCTGAGCGCAAACAAGAATATCAAAATGCATTGGAGATGTATCTATTTGTATTAGATAATAAGTGGGAGCGTTTTGATGACATAAAAGAAGTAGTGTTTCATGAAATGAATGCACTTATATCTTTGCATAAAGAAGAATTGAAATTATCAAAAGTTAATAAGGACTATATAAAAGATATGCCTTTTGATATTCGCATCACAATAGACTGGAGCAGTAATGATAATGATATAGATTTGTGGGTAGTAGATCCTAATGGTGAAAAATGTTTCTATAGTCATTCATTAACTGCACTAGGAGGAAGAATTTCCAGAGATTTCACTCGAGGATATGGACCAGAAGAGTTTAGCTTAAAAGATGCAAAACGTGGTTTTTATACCGTGTATGTAAATTACTTTAGTGAATCAAGACAAACCATCACAGGTCCTGTTACTGTCTATGCTGAACTAACGACTCATTATGGCACTAAAAATCAAAAAACAGAACGAGTGGCGGTTCAATTAGAAAATAAATCCACTAAAGGCAATATGCAAATTGCAATGTTGGAGTTTGTGGAATAAGGACTGAAACTTTTTAAAACCCTCCTTTGGAATGTTAATTTGGAAGAAAGTTAATTATAATTACAAGTTAGGCTCCATTTGAATGGGAATGCTTATTGTCGAAAATAAATTAAAAATGAAATTGCAAATTACAATAGTATTAACACTAGGAATTCTGTTTATAAATAATCAAAGCACTACTGCGCAGGAATATCAAATTCCAAAAATCACAAAATCTTATCCGCAGATTCCAGATTACGGTAAGCCAATTGAATACAGGTTTTCAGATGAGATTAATAAAATAATAGGGGCCTTCATTGCAAAAACGGACACTACAGAAAAATCCTTTTGGGGTGAATTAGAAAAATCGGATTCTATCAACGAACTTAGTATTTGGGATTATTATACCTATCCTATTAATTCTATTGACTCATCTTCCGATATAAGTGGAAAATTAATATCATCAACAAACAGGTATTGCAACGTAAGGAACAACAGAATTCCAATTTCATTTCCATCTGATAGAGAATATGGAGGATATACGTTTTGTATGACTGGAACACCATTGGTAATCAAATTTAAACGCATTAAACAGGGACAATACAAAATTATATGGGTTGGTCATTATGATTAATAAAAACAAACGTAGCCTAATAACACATATAGTTTATGTCGGATTAGTTACAAGAATTGACGATATTTAAATTAAATACAGTGCTGAAAGAAAATTTGTTTTTCAAATTCCGCCACAAAACTATATGCCGAGGGTTGTATTCAACTTGAAAGACACGAATATTAAAAGCATGAGAATGGAGATATCAGGATTTATAATGGTTTTGATGGGAATAATTGCTGTTCCATTTCAGTATAACATTGTCCAGACCTTAAAGAAAAATGGATTTAATTCAACGATATTTATATTTTTACCTTCAGACCTAAAAAATTATAGAAAATTGATAAAATCTGTCAATAATGAATATGAGAAAAGAAGAATGAAAACAAACTATTATGGACTAATTATTTCATGGAGTGTAGCAATAACTTGTTTTCTATTATTCCTCTTTATTGGATTAAATTTATGATAAATGATTTAATAATCTTTGTATGTTGAGTTATTCAGACAATAACAATCTATTTAGTCTCTCTGAAAGCTCTATAAACTTGACAGATTGATTAGTATTAAATTTGAACAAAATAATATTGAATTAATAAAAAACAACTTGAGATACTTTATACTCATACCAGTAATTATTTTTCTAACTGCATGCAAACACAATGCAAGTAAAGAAAACATGGAAGAAATTGAAATAATAAATCAAACTCTTGTAGAATTACTGAGTGAAGATTGGTATTACGAAAAGGGAAGCCCACCACCCAAGCCATTGTCAATTAACGCAACAAAAATCGACTCAGCAAAATATATCCAATATCTCTCCGAATATGAAATTTCAAAAACAAATAAAAAAATTGACACTTCTCGACTAATTGTTATTCTTAAAGATTCATTGATCGCAATACCTAGCAGAATAAAACTTGGCTACATAGCTGATATTAAGTATTTTAAAACTAACTATTCAGCTGACACAAGTTTCATCTCCTTAATAAAAAAACTAAAATCTTTTACCGTTGGCAAACCTCTCAACACTTCTGAAATTAAAAATATTGGACGGTTTGATATAATCAAACTAACTGATTTAGAACACATAAAAAAACCTTATGGGAAAATTGGATATATTAGATATTCAAAAGTGGCTTTTGACAGTTCACATCGTAGAGCTTGTGTATATTTTGATTTTAATCACACTACACTTTTTGGGTATGGAACAATTTTGTTCCTTGAAAAATCTGGAACAAAATGGACAATTATCGGGCAATTTGGACAATGGGTATCATGAGAAAAACATAATAATAAGGGCTGATAAAGGCTCATAAACAATGCGGGATTTAGCTGTAAATTGATAAATCTAAATAAAAAAATGGTTTAGACTAAAAGATTAATTTCCGAAAAACCGCTCTGCTCATAACCTCGACTATCAAACTACAAGCACAAAAAAAACCGACCTGAAAAATGGCCGGTTTCTAAAATAAATATCTTCAAAAAAACTTACATCACCTCAAGGCTCAATACTTCGTTGATATCTCGAGAAGATTCCCCCACCAAAATCTCAAACTCACCAGAATTCACCGTCCAAGATTTGGTTTCACTATTCCAGAAAGCAAAGGCTTCTTTGTCTAGGTATAAGTCTACCACCTGGCTTTCTCCGGCGGCTAGCATCACCTTTTTAAAGGCTTTAAGTTCTTTTGCAGGACGAACATCTGTTGGCTTCTTTTCGCTTACATAAAGCTGGGCTACGGTGGCTCCTGCTTGAGTTCCTGTATTGCTCACCTTTACTGATATTTTTATAGCCTCCTCCTTTGTTATCTTTGAGGAGGATAATTGAGCATCGCTGATGGTAAAACTCGTATAAGACAAGCCAAATCCGAATGGGAATAAAGGCTCTATGTTTTTAGTATCATACCATCTATAACCCACCAAAACTCCTTCTTCATAATTTACATCGTAAAGCTGGTCAGGAGCTTGTTGAATAGAGGTATCAAAACTCCAACGGTCTATAACTGACTTTGGCGCATCCATATCAAAATAACTAGGATGCTCACAAAGGAATTTAGCATCGGCTGGTCTATAGCCAAAAGCTGGAGAATCTTTAAATTCTTTTTCTATGGTCATGGGGAGTTTTCCACTTGGATTGGTTTGTCCTGTAAGTACTTCTGCCAAAGCTATATTCCCGATCTGACCAGGATACCAATTATAGAGGATGGCATCAATATCATTCCAGTCGGTCATACGAATACCACCTCCGGAACTTACTATCACAATAGTATTTGGGTTGGCTTTTGCCGCTAGTTGAACGAGTGCTTCCTGCTTCTCAGAAATAGCAAATGGTCTATCACTACCCTCGTAGTCCCAAGTCACTGTGTTCACCATTAGCACATCGGCTTGTTTCATTTCTTGCTCTGTTGCATATTCTTTATACTGAATATTCGGGTAAACCTCCTCTAAGGCATCTAACATACTAACTATATCATAACCATCTACTTCACCAGAACCTCCTCCGTAAATATTTCTTTTCACAAACATTCCAGTAATCAGGATGTTTTTCTCGCTGCCTTTAGCAATGGGTAAAATATTATTCTCGTTTCTCAATAAAACAATCCCTTCACGGGCTGTTTTTAAAGCTACCTGCTCATGTTCAGCAAATTTCTCTAAATAAGACTCATCTTTCATAGGACGATCAAGATATCCAACTTTGGCAAGGGTTTTAATAATATTGATACACATGCCATCAATATATTTCTCTTCTACTTTACCACTTTCCACTAAACTCTTAAGTTCGGTCATGGTCTCTCCTCCAGGCATTTCCAAATCTTGTCCCGATTTAACCAACTTCTCAGCATCTGTAACACTCCACCAATCGGTCATCACCAAGTTTTCAAAACCCAGTTGTTGACGTAATAGATAGTTAATCACATAATCGCTTTGTCCGGCCCATTCCCCATTAATTTGATTATATGAGGTCATCACAGCCAAGGCACCAGCATCCACACCACTTTTAAAAGCAGGCGTATATATTTCGTGTAAAGCTCTTTCAGAAACCACTGTGTTGGAAGCACGACGTTTATAATCGGTATTATTGGCCACAAAATGTTTCATAGTAGAAATAACTCCAGTATTCTGAACACCAACCACATATTGCTCTACGATTCTAGCAGCCAAATAAGGATCTTCTCCCATATATTCAAAGTTTCTTCCGCATTGAGAGTTGCGATAAATATTCATCCCAGGACCTAATAAAATACCAATTCCAGCTGCTCTACATTCTTCGCCAATACTGTGGGCATAATCGTAAGCTATTTCAGGATTCCAAGTAGCAGCCAATTCCAAAGCATTGGGAAAAGACACTGATTTTTCTAAAGCATAATCGCTAATATCATCACCCAACCAGCTTTCTCTAATATTTACACCTTGAGTAGCGTCACTCAAGTATACATCAGGTAAACCATATTTTTCATATCCTTTAATGAAAAAGCCCTTATGTCCTTTTATTAAATCTAGCTTTTCATCCAGATTCATTTTCTTCACAATAGACTCAGCACGCTCAAGGGCAAGCTCCTCTGAAACTTCTGGACTATACTTCACTTTTTCAATGGGTTTAATCGCTTCCACAGCTTTCTCTTTTTCTCCACATGATATCAGCATTAAAGCCAAAATAAAAATGGGGAGGGTGATTTTTAGTTTTTTAAACATCATTTGTTGTTTTAGTATTAATATATAGTTTTCTTTAGTTTCTTAGTTTACTTAGGTTAGACAAACAATTATTTGTCTGATGTTAAGAGTATTAGTGATATCATTCACTACATCACTGCAAATATAATATTTCATGAACAGATATTAAAATATGCTTTGAATAAACACCATTTTTCCTATTCGAATGATTAGGTATATCTTTAAGCTCTTTTTTTAAATTATATTATAATCATGAAACAAGTTATCATCACCATTATATCCATTCTATTATTAATAGTTACTTATCTCATAATCGATCATTTTCTGTTCGATGGATTTAAAACTAGTTTTATTCATGAAGATGGATTTCAAGCCAAATATTTTGCAAGAAGCGAGACTCAAAACAAAACTGCTATTATCTTGATTGGTGGCGGACAATGGGGTAACTATTGGGGTGAACAATTTGCAAACAAAGGTTATGTAGGTTTATCCTTGCCCTATACCAGATTGGAAGGATTGCCGGATCTTCCTGAAGAAATTCCCCTAGAGTATTTTGAGAAAGCTATAGATTAGTTAGGCAAACAAGCTGAAGTTGATGCCCAGAAAATCCTAGTGATGGGCGCCTCAAGAAATGCGGAATTAGCTTTGGTATTGGCCTCTGTACTTCCAAATAAAATTAGCGGAGTCATTGCTTATGCCCCAAGTTCAGTTTCATGGTCGAACACCGTTTTACCTTTCAACTCAGATCACCTAAAAGCCTCTTGGACCTATAAAGGCGAAGACATTCCTTATATTCCTATGGAAAAAATCACTCCAAATGCATCCTCTCAAATCAATACTTTAGCCTATTGGAAATCGGGTTTAGAAAGGCTTGAGGATGTTAAATTAGCAAGCATAGAAGTAGAAAACATTAATGGTCCTATCCTACTCTTCTCAGGAAAAGAGGATGGCGTTTGGCCAGCTGCTCAAATGGCAGATAGTATAGAAAAGAGAATCAAAGGCCATGATTTTAAATTTGCTTTTGAAAATATTCAATACGAAAATGCTGGTCATCTCATTTCTAGAAACCCAGATTCGGAATCAGATGTATCCATAAGAAAAGGCCAAATGAATATCAATGGAAAAGACTATGAATTTGATTTTGGTGGAACCATGGAGGGTGATAATTTAGCCAAAAATCAGGCTCGTGTGAAGGTGTTTGAGTTTCTTGCTGATTTATAATGGTTTTTTAAAGTAGTATCCTATCCAATTATATTTAAACCCATAATAACCATCCAAAAACACCTGTTAGAATAATCACATAAGCCACCAAAGCATAAACCCATTTTCCTCCAAACTTTGGAGTTGGGATAGAAGATAAATTAAGTACTGAAAACAGCATCAGGAGGGCATAGATTAAAATGGCAAAAATAGAAGGCTCAAAAAAGTTTTCGAAGACAAATACTAGTGCCAAAATAAGCACATTATTATCCAAAGGAAATCCTTTGTATGTTTTAGTATCAATCAATCCATAAACATTAAAATAAGTCAAACGGATAGCACTAGCAGCTATAATGACAAATGCTCCAGGTAAAAACCAGATACTATATTCTCCATAGCTTAAAAGGATAATGGCCGGCAAAATACCAAAGCTGACGATATCGATCATGGAATCGAGTTGAGCGCCAAAATCACCTTGTATTTTGGTTCTTCCTTTTAATATTCGAGCGATAATACCATCAAACCAATCGAATAATACCGCCCATAAAACGCCTATTATTGCCGCCTCAAAATTTCCTTGAATGGCAAAATAGATTCCTATCACCGCACTCAACAATCCCAAAAGAGAGCAAATGTTTGGCAAATCTTTAATAAAGCTGAAGACACTTAATTGTTTATTATTATCCATACATCACCTCCTTCAGTCCAATAATAAGAGTGCTGTTTTCCTTTTGAGAACGACTGGCAATTCGAATGTATCGATCGCCATCGGGTTGGGTTTTTCCAGCACTATCTTTTATATAAATATTATGCTTAATAAATAGACGTTTACAAACCTCAGGGCCACTTAAAGCATCATCGGGCAAACGACAGTAAATATAGTTGGCATCGGGCTTAAAAACGGTCATTCCCTCAATAGCACATAGCTCTTTATAAAAAACATCTCTATCCACTTTAACCTCCTCACAACTGGCCTCAAACTCTTGTTTATATTGTGGCAATATCCTCAAAAATTCTTCCGCAAAACCATTAATATTCCAAATATGAATGCCATTGCGAACTGCTTGGGCAAATTCGAGATTAGCTGTTAGCATATATCCTATTCTTAAACCACAAATTCCATAGGCTTTGCTCATGCTTTTCAGAATAGCCATATTGGGATATTTGTCGATGTCAAGTTCCAAACTAATTTGCTCTTTCTTGTCGGTAAAATCAAGAAACGATTCATCTATAATAAGCATACAATTGCTGGGTTTTAACTTTTCAGCTAATCGTATTAAATCGGGTTTGGGCACTACCAAGGACGTAGGATTATTGGGTGTGACGACAACCGCCACATCGGCTCCAACTTTAATGGCTTCGGCAGCAAACTTGTCTACATCCAGCTGAAAAGATGGAAATTCAAGGGGAAACTCCACCACTCGTCCTTCTGGTGCTGCATTTGCATATTCATTAAAAGATGGGACCGGAACAATTAACTTTTTGGCTAAACTACCCGAAAGTATCTTTATGATTTCGGCAGCCCCATTTCCTACAATAATTTTATTCGCATCTTGATGAATAAGCTCCCCTATCAATTCAGCCAAAGCATTTTGTGCCATGGGATAGTTCAGAACCAAATTGTGAATATTATCCTTTAGATGATCAAAAACCTGCTTGGGCGGGAAATATAAATTATACAGGTAAGCATGATCTGTAAAATGGTGGCGATAATATCCTCCATGTTGTTTTGCAATGTATTCGTATTTTTCTTCTGGTGTGTTATACTTGATTTCCATGGTATTAGTATAATAATTATTGTCTGTATATAAATTAATAAACTATGCCACTGCAAATTCTTGCATAACAAGCTTTTTCAAATCCTTAGGGAATAATAATTCCGCTTTTGCTAAATCTTTCATGGTATCAATTTCATACCATGGTTTATGATCAAAAGAAACCGATTCTAATGCCAAACTTTTATTTTCAATCATCTCAGCAAAAACAGCTTCATAATAACAATTGACACTACCTTCGCTAATATATTGATTCAATTTCAATATAATGGCTTGCCATGATGCCAATGAAAAACTGTAAATATTCACTGTTTTGTACCGGATATCAGAATAGACATCTGTTGTTCCTTTTTGAAATTGAGTCACCATATTTGCCTTGTTCACAGAAACTGTTGTTCCATTAAGCCAAGGTTGCATAAGTGCTACAGCCATTCTATCCGGATAAACCATATCATTCAACAATGTAGTGTTTAATACCAAATCGCTTTCAAAAAGCACAAAAGACTCTTTAATAGTATGGCGGGCCATCCAAAGCGAGTAAATATTATTAGTTGTTTTATATAGGGGACTGTGAACGTATTCGATGCTAATGTCTCCTGATTTTTCACCAAGATAATCTTTGATAGATGCTTGTTCATGACCGGTGACGATGACAAGTCGTTTAAATCCTTGGCTTTTAAGATTATTGATCAATCTTTCGAGAATCGATTTTTCGTTGACAAGGGTAAGGCATTTAGGCGAGTTTTGTGTTAAAGGGAAAAGGCGACTACCGGTACCAGCGGCAAGAAGCAATGCTGTTGTTATGCGTTTTTGAGCATAACCATGATCTGAATCACTATGCATATAGAAATGTATTGGTGACATCAGAAAAAACTAAATGCCATGAAGCATCTAGTGCACTATGTATTAGCACTCTGATGTTGGGACTAGTTTGCTGATAATTCAACTATAAGTATGAAGTCTGCTAATGTGATGATCAAGGCTGTAAGAGCTCATCAACAAAAATGATAGTGAATGATTGATACTAAAAGATTAGTAATCCGGCTGCAAAGATACGTTAAATAACAAGACCAACGAAAAGGATAGTTTTTCAGTTTGTTGTATTATATCAATTGAATTTAAATCATTCAAAAAGAGATCCATGGATTAAGAGTATTTCCGCGAATTATAAAATAACAAAGATGTTAGAACTAGCCTTTCTATTAGACTAGCCATAACATCTTCATGTTTTTATTCGGATTCAAAAAATAATATTTCTGAATCTACTTCTTTCTAAAATGATGTGGATACTCTGCCTCACGATTCTGAAAAGTTAAAACAGATTCTTTTTTAATCACACCCTTATCTGTGTTAATGGCTCTTCGAAGGGTATCATTATCCATCCAACTATCATGGCCATTCAGTATCGTTTCTAAATATACAATTAGAGCTGCGGATATTGATCTGGATGCGCTTTCCCAAAGATAACTTGGTGTATGGTCTACAGCATAATAACTAATCTTGTCCACATGTATTAATGGCTTTTTAAAAGTGGTAGGTATAGCAAAATAGAATCCCATCCCCTCATCACAGCTCACATCAATAATTAAACATCCTGGCTTTAAAGAATCTTTTTCAGCTTCTGTTACAAAATCTATGGGATGATCAGTATCTTGGTAGGTACCATTAATTATAATTTCTGATTCACTAATCAAATCAGACAAAGGCTTTACGGTTCCATCATGCTCTACTGTTACCATTCTAGCCTCCCCATCTACACCTTCACGAATACGGACATAATGAACATCTAAAACTTCCTCTCTTACTTCATAATCAGGTCGCTGAATACAAATGGTAATATCTCTAAAACCATGAGCTTTTAGTGCATAAATAGCACCCCTACTCACCGCACCAAAACTAAAAATAATGACTTTGCGCTGATTTCCATAATGACCATCGATACCCTTTAATTGCAAGGCATGAATAACAGCACAATAACCTGCCATTTCATTGTTTTTATAAAAAGTATGTCTTCCCACTTGTCCGCTTGGCGACCAAACAAACATGTCTTCAAAGGCAATTAAGGTTAGTTTTCTATCAATGGCAGTTTGCGTAATATCACCCTGTTGAGCACAATGTGGGTATCCCCAAATAAATCCACCTTCACGTATTTCCTTTAAATCAGTTAAAACAGGCTTGGCTATAATAACAGAACCAATATTTGCTAATAATTCATGACGAGAGGCCACTCCACCAGTTTGGGCAATAAAAAAGTCATCATCCAAACCAAATGGGGCTCCATATCCCTTTTCAAATATTAACTGTTTTCTAATTTTTTCTGGGATTCGTGTTAAATGATCAGGATGAATAGGTACGCGTTTTTCATCTTCTTTTTTTGAAGTTCCAATAACTCCTAAGCTTAGCTTTTTCATAAATATTTCTCTATTGATCTTGTTAGGTAACAAATGTATGTCGGCTCGACAATCCGTAATTCAATAAGAAATAATTGCTGTATAGAAAGGAAATTATAAAAGCAGCAAAATGGACTAATGACTGATTGAAATCAAAAATGGTATAAACCAGTGGTAAAGGTAGGCTATTTCCTCAGAACCTTGGGAATTATATTCACACAAGTGATATAAGACCTAGAAAGTGGGGTATAAATACCGACCACTACAATTCTCAAATGCTAACTATCACAGCCCAGATTTCTATAGCAACAAGCAGTAAAAATTGCTAAATCAGCGTTAAAATCCATATAGTGTTTTGTGATTTAATGACTTAGTGATACTTTCGTAAAGTATTAAGATTTTATAATCCTTAAGAATTATATATCAGTCAAATAAAAACACAAAAATCAAATCACAAAACAATGAAAAAATCATTCTCATTATTATTTATCAGCCTTTTAGCACTTTTTGTAATCAGTTGTAATCAGTCTGAACAACAATCAGATTCTAACACAGAATCTCCCGTTTTAACCTCCACCAAAGTAAAAACCGTGATGACTAAACAAATGCAAGATGCACTCACTCCCGATGCCCATTAGCGTTAACTTAAGCTGTCTATTTTTTTAAGTTACAGATATACATATGATTACAAGACTATTTCTTTCTGACTTCTTTGTTTTTTACTCTTTTTAATACAAAGGTGTTTTTATCTTCAAGCAC
>NZ_JABKBZ010000059.1:0-34477 GCF_013166635.1 Lentimicrobium sp. S6
TTTATTGTTAATTGTTTGATTATCAGTCACAAAGATAATAAATACTCATGAAATCTCCTAATTTTATGGTCAAAAATATCACCATTAACAACTGAATTTCAGATAGTTAAAAACCGAACTCAGGTTATAAAGAACATTTAGAAACAATTACGCGATACAATAGTAAGGGTTATATCAAAATTCAAAAAAAGAAAACAAATAAGTTAGATGTCACCATTAATTGTTATTCATTTACTTTTAATGATATTATTGAACAAGGTGTATCTGTTGAGATAAGAGGAAAAGTTTATCATGATGTTTATATTTTTAGTGAAAAACTCTGGTTATTGTATTATTCTAAAGAGTTTGGTTATCTGAAATTTGAAGAAAATAGAGAAGGGGATGTTCTGTTTGAAATTTTAGAATAGCCTTTTAAGCGCTTAGAGCGAAATTGTTAACGAGCTAAAGCGCATTTGTAATCCAGCCTTCATTATTGATAGTTTTAATATCGGATTACAAATCTGATGGAGTTTCTCATATTAGGCAATCCGACTTCAATTTGAGAGATTGAGTTGCTTCTGTGATTATTAAATACTAGAAGTACAAATCAACGAAGCTACAATCATAGAGCCTTCGTAGCAAAAAAAAACCAGCTAGAACGGATTTGCAATCCGGTCGTCATTATTGAGTATACCATCGGATTACAAACCGGATAGAGCAGGATAACAAAATACAATAAGTAACAATCTTAGAGCCATAGTGCCTTCGTGGCAACAAAAAAACTCTTCAATTATATTAAAGCTTTATTATGAAAAGAATCTCCCACCAAAACCCTATTTTTGCAAAAAAATATAAACCGATATGAACTTAGAAATAGGAATAGAACACGATGTTGAAATTATAGTAACCCCAAATGATACTGCTAAAGCTTATGGCTCTGGTTTGGTAGAAGTTTTTGCCACTCCAGCCATGGTCGCTTTGATGGAAAAATCAGCACTTCAATTGGTTGGTCCATTTTTAGAGGAGGGTAAAAATACAGTGGGAACAGAAATTAGTGTAAAGCATGTAAAAGCCACTGGCCTTGGTAAAAGAGTCCAAGCTACTGCCAAATTAATTGCCGCTGATGGTCCAAAACTCACTTTCGAAGTGGAAGCTTATGATGAAGATGGCCTAATAGGAAAAGGAACACACAAAAGATATGTGATAGATGAAGAAGCTTTCATGAAAAGCCTCGAAGCTTAGAATTTAGAAAGTATACATTGGTTTTTCTGTTTGCTCCTCTCCCTAAATGGAGCAAAAAACCAAACTTATGAAACTTCGTGCTTCGTGATTCAAACTTCGTGATTCAAACTTCGTGCTTCACACTTCAAACTTCTAACAAAACAATGATAAAATTCGAAAGATTTCAATTAGACAATGGCCTAAGAGTCATCGTTCATCAAGACCTGAGTACACCTTTGGTGGCCATGAATATATTATATCAGGTAGGAGCTCGTGATGAGGAGCCCTCCAGAACTGGATTTGCCCATTTATTTGAGCATTTGATGTTTGGTGGCTCTGCCAATATTCCATCCTACGATACTCCTTTGGAGACCGCTGGTGGTGAAAATAATGCTTTCACCAATAGTGATATCACCAATTATTACCTCACCATCCCCAAAGAAAACTTAGAAACTGCTTTTTGGTTGGAGTCTGATAGAATGCTAAACTTGGCTTTTACCGATAAGAGTTTAGAGGTGCAACGCCAGGTCGTCATTGAGGAGTTTAAACAGTCTTATCTGAATCAGCCTTATGGAGATGTTTGGATGTTATTGAAACCATTAGCTTATAAAACGCATCCTTATCAATGGAATACCATTGGTAAAGATATTTCTCATATTGAGGATGCCAGTATGGAGGAAGTTAAAGATTTCTATCGCCGCTTCTATAATCCCAATAATGCCATTATGGTCTTGGCCGGAAATATAAATGTAGAGGAGGCTAGAGAATATTGCGAGAAGTGGTTTGCTAATATTCCTGCTGGGGAGAAAGTGCAGAGAAATCTACCTAAAGAAAAAGTACAAACAGAAGCACGAGTATTAAAAGTAGAACGAGAGGTGCCTAACGATGCACTTTACATCGCTTTCCACATGTGCAATAGATTAGATAAGGCTTATCAAATCACCGATTTGTTGAGTGATATTTTGTCTAATGGGCCTTCTTCTCGCTTATTTCGTAAACTAGTAAAAGAACGTGCCTTATTTGCAGAGCTTGATGCTTATATCACAGGAGATATCGATGCCGGGCTTTTTATTTTTAGTGGTAAGCCAGCGGAAGGCATTTCTCTGGAACAAGCAGAGCAAGCCATCTGGGAAGAAATAGAAAAAGTGAAAGAAGAATTAGTAAGTGAAGAAGAGTTAGAGAAAGTCAAGAATAAAATGGAATCTTCCATGATATTTGGCGAAATCAGCTTTTTAAATAAAGCCATGAGCTTGGCTTATTATGAAACCATCACCTGTGCCGAAGATATTAATGAAGAAGTGAAAAAGTATAGAAAAATATCTGCTTTGCAATTACAAGAAATGGCCAAAAGCATATTCACTAAAGAAAACAGCAGTACTTTGTTTTACCAAGCCAAAAAGGAGCAATCATGATATTAGACAGAAAAACACAACCCGCCCTAAATACCGTTGGTGATATTTATATTCCTCCAATTCAACATGCAAGGCTGGATAACGGATTGCCTATTTCCTATATTAATATTGGAAGTCAAGAGTTGGTGAAGTTTCAGGTGGCCATTCCAGCCGGAATTGTATACCAGAATCAATCACTAACCGCATTTTTTACCAATAAAATGCTAAAAGAAGGAAGTCAAAACTATTCTGCTGCTGTAATTGCTCAGAAGATGGATTATTATGGTGCCTTTTTCGAAACCCGAATTACTCGTGATTTTGCTTATTTCAATCTCTTTTGTTTGAATAAATATCTTGCTCAGGTATTGCCTTTAGTAGCTGATATGCTGATCGCACCTCTTTTTTCAGATTCAGAGTATTCTGTATTGAGAGAACAGGAGAAACAAAATTTCCAACTTCGTATGCAGAAAGGTAAGAACAAAGCTTTAAAAGCATTCAATACAGCTTTATTTGGTGCTGATCATCCTTATGGTTCCGCTGCTACTATAGAGTCTTATGATGCGCTTCAGGTTCTGGATTTGAAATCTTTCCACCAAAAATATTATTCTGCTACTTCTTGGAGAATCTATTTATCTGGCAAAGTTTCTGAAGATATTTTAGCGATAATTAATCAATTTTTTGGTGCTTTAGAAATGGTAGGAGAATCCACTCAGAAACCTATTATTGAACTTCATGAACCTCTGAGTATGGAGCGAATGTGGGTGGAGCAAAAAGGAGCCATGCAGACCGCCATAAAAATGGGTTGTTTAACTTTGGATAAGAAACATGAGGACTATGCCGCACTTTCATTGGCACAAACTATATTTGGTGGTTTCTTTGGATCTAGATTGATGCAAAACATTAGAGAAGACAAAGGCTATACTTATGGTATTCATTCTGGAATTCAGCATTTGCATCAAGCCAGCATTTTCAATATTAGCAGTGAAGTTGGTAAAGATGTGGCTTCAAAAGCTCATGCCGAAATACTCATAGAACTCAAACGGCTAAGAACAGAACTAGTTGGCGAAGAAGAAATTAGTTTGGTGAAGAATTATATGACTGGAGGCCTCCTTCGTTCTTTAAACGGTCCTTTTGCTTTAGGAGAAATGATGCGTAATTTGGAGGAGTTTGAACTTCCAGAAAACTATTATTCACAATTAACCAAGCAAGTTCAACAGGTAAGTGCTGATGAGATACTTCATGTGGCAGAGAAATATCTGCATGAAGATAAAATGCTCACGGTGATGTCAGGAAGTGAACTGGTATAGATCGTTTCTGACATTTTTTCAGCAAAACATCATTGGCATAAAGATTGAGTAAAAGGGACTAAAACCTAGAAAATGAAACTAATCAATATTGCTTCTTTTGGAGAATTGCAGGTGCAGTTGAAAGAAACACCAACAGCTTATCTTTTGCTCTATAAATCGGGCTCCGATGCTAGTGATTGTGCATTGGCTAATGCTTCTAGAACCATAAATGAGGATGTTGTTTTTTTGGTGGCTGATGTAAATGAAGTTAGAGATATTCATGGTGAGTTTGGCGTAAAATCGGCTCCCATACTATTAAGTTTCAAAAATGGGGAAATGAGTAATTCCTATAAAGGCTGTAATGATGTCAGCTTTTATGATAAGATATTTGCTCAGGACTTTTTTGTGGCACAAGCAGAAGGAGAAGAACGAGTAGCGAAAAGAGTTACGGTATATTCTACACCTAGTTGTAGCTGGTGTGGGACTTTAAAAAAGCACCTCGATGTACATGGGATTCGTTATCAAGAAATCAATATTGCCAGCAATCATGATGCGGCGGAGGAAATGGTAAAGAAAAGTGGTAAGCAAGGTGTTCCACAAACCGATATCAATGGACAAATGGTGGTAGGTTTTGATAAAGTGAAACTTAATAGCCTTCTTGGAATTAAATGAAAATAAATAAAACTATACATATGAGAGAGTTACAACCCTTAAATGACAATGTGCTTTTAGACCTCAATGAGGACAAGAAAGAGCAAAAAACAGCAAGTGGAATCATTATTCCTGATACAGCAAAAGAAAAACCACAGTATGCTAAAGTTATAGCTGTTGGTAATGTGGAGAACCCTGGAATCAAAGCCGGTGATGTAGTTTTCTACAAGAGGTTTGCAGGCAATGAAGTGGAATTTGAAGGAAATAAATACCTTTTTATTCCTTATGCTGATATCTTAGCTAAAGTTGTTGAGACTGAGGAAATATAGTCCTCTAATTCATATAATCTAAAACCCATAGCACCTGTTATGGGTTTTTTTATTTCTCACTTTTTTATTTAATAAATACGAATAAGGATCCAACCAAAGCTAATAATGCTCCTAGGCTGTTTCTCTACTTATTATGTGTTAATTTTGGTATTATTGAAATTAACGCAAGATTAAAGAATATGAGGAATATGATAGTTTTCATATGTGTGCTTATCTTATCATTTAATGGGTTTGCACAAAATGAATTTTTAGAAGCATCAATCGATAATAGCTGTAATGTAAAGCCCGCTCAAATAAATATACCTAGTGGAAAAACGGCAAGTTCTTTCCAATTGATTTCTCTTATCGCAGGAAATAACTGTTACAGTGGAGCCAAATTTACAGAAAAAGGCTTTTTAATAAAAAATGCTTCAGGTTATATGATATATAGATATCAAATAAATGAAGAGGGCCAAATTTACGAGCCCAATGGAAGTTTAAAGGATTTTAAATTAAGTTCAGGAATCTATTATTTGTATGTAGATGGAGGAACGGGAGCTTATGTGAAACTTAAATTTCATACCATTTAAGTGAATGGGAGGGACCCCAAAAAGCCCTCCGAAGATGAGTATACATTGCGACAGAAACTCGGTTCGTCCTGAACCGAGTTTTATTTTTAATAGAATGTGATTATACTTCTCTATAGTTTTTGTAAAAAATTCTGAGTTCTTCCAAGGTGTCATATAGTGCTTGTGGCTCATGGCATGTCATCAGCTTCATCTTGAATTCTTTGAAATGTGGAAAGCCTCTAAAGTAATTACTATAGTGCTTACGCATTTCATTAAGTGCTCGGGTTTCTCCCTTCCATTCAACCGAACGTTCCACATGTTCTTTACAGATATCAACTCGTTCATCTATTCCAACGATTAAAGGTTCTGTATTCCCATTCATATACTCTTTAATTTCTTTAAATATCCAGGGATTTCCTATGCTGGCTCTTCCAATCATGATGCCATCTACTCCGTATTTGTTTCTGGCTTCTAAGGCTTTAGCGCCAGAACTTATATCACCATTTCCTATGATAGGAATGTGCATACGAGGGTTTTCCTTTATTTTACCTATCAAAGTCCAATCAGCAACACCTCTATAAAGCTGGGAGCGTGTTCTCCCATGTACCGTTAAAGCCTGAATACCTAGATCTTGCAATTGCTCAGCTAATTCTACAATGATTTTGTTATTCTCGTCCCAACCCAGTCTAGTTTTTACTGTAACAGGAAGGTGAGTGGATTTTACCACCGACTCAGTAATTCTCAATAATCTTGGAATATCTTGTAAAGCTCCTGCACCAGCACACTTGGTTACCACCTTTTTTACTGGACAGCCAAAGTTAATATCGATAATATCAGGCTTGGCTTGTGTGGCTATCTCCGCAGCTTGTACCATAGATTCCTCGCTATGACCAAATATTTGAATTCCTACTGGAGATTCTCCAGGATTCATATCTAGTTTCTCTATGCTCTTTTTAGCGTCTCTAATAAGCCCTTCCGATGAAATGAACTCAGTGTACATGATGTCAGCACCCAGTCGTTTACAAAGCGCTCTAAATGGGGGATCGGTAACGTCTTCCATTGGAGCTAATGCCAAGGGGAAGCCTTCGATTTCTATATTTCCTATTTTCAATGTTGTCGTTTTTTACAAAGCGCAAAATTATTACTTTTGCTGAAAAACTGTGGATATTCAATTGTTAAAGGATACAAAAGATGGCAAACGCTTGTTTGCACTTGTCTTACTGATATTTGGACTGGGTATATTTGTTAGTCTTTTCGGTATTTTATTAGGAGTTGGCTTTATCGAAGGGCCTATTTTTGAGCGTATTTCGTCAATGGGCAACCTAAACACCCCTTCTGATATAAGTTTGATGAAGTATTTCCAAATTGTTTCTCAGTTTGCTTTTTTTATCATTCCTGCCTTAATATTCGGATTTTTAATAGAGAAAAAAACTTGGGGATTCTTCAATCTGAACAGTTGGCCTTCTATTATTATGCTAGGCCTTGGGATATTAACCCTGTTGATGTCGAATCCTCTAAGTGAATGGCTTATCTATCAGAACGGAAAAATGTCTTTGCCTTCGAGCATGGCTGCTATTGAACAATGGATGAGAGAGGCGGAGGAACGAGCCGCCTTTGCTACCAATGTATTTCTAGATATGAAAGATTGGAAAGATTATGCGCTTAATATTCTGATGATTGGAGTGTTGGCCGCTGTTGGTGAAGAATTGTTATTAAGAGGGGCTTTCCAACCATTATTTATCAGACTATTCAAAAATGAACATATTGGAATTTGGATTACTGCTTTGGTGTTTAGTTTTATTCATTTCCAGTTTTATGGTTTTTTTGCTCGTTTATTTTTAGGTGCTTTATTAGGCTATTTCTATTACTACTCTAAGAATTTATGGGTGCCCATTATCGCTCACTTCTTTAATAACTCCATGGCAGTCACCTATGTATACATCACTAAGGAGCCTTTGTTTAGTACTAAACCCGAGTTAATTGAGCAAAAAGAGCCACAAACGCTATTGGCACTTTTAAGTTTGTCTTTAGTTGTTCTTGGAGTTTTCTTGATGAGGTATTATAAAAACAAGCAAGCTGAAGAATAGAAAAGGTTTCGTATTAATCTCAATTTTGTTTAGAAAAGAAACCACTCATCTATAAAGGACGCTGTGCATTCATAAATGTTACACTTTTTAATGCAATTTTAACTTTCTTAAACATTTGATACTGAATATCATAATGGCTTGTTAATTAATTTGGGGCTGTTCATTTACGTGCATGAATATGTATCATAGTATCACAATCACTTCATTAGGTTTATTGGATGAAATATCGTAAAATGCATAATATTAGGTATATATGAACTTTGGCATGGTTGTTAATTATAGGGTAAGCACAAGACATAACAAAAACAATCACCATGAAAACAAAAACAATAATTATCATCGCTTTATTCCTTGTAGGATTTTTATTTCAACCCGTATTGGCCGAAGCTGAAACCATAGATTTTAAAAAGGCTTTAAGTAAAACTGTTAAATATCCAGCTAAAGCCAGCGAGAACGGAATGGAAGGAACCATTTGGGTAAGTTTAGATGTTGATGCCAATGGCATTATGAGTGTTAATGAAAGTAACCATAACTGTTGCGATAAACTGCATGAAAATGTAGTAGAGCAATTAGATGGAAAAAAGATTAAGAAATTCGACGAGAGTATGGTCGGTAGGCATAATATCAAACTTGTGTTTGATATACAGGAATAGCAATATCATAATTGAATAGGTAAATATTGATTTAAATTCGTTTATTGTAAAGTTCGATTCATTGTCCCCTGCGATGAATCGGCTTTTTTTTGGATCATATTATTTGATAAGTAAACATAGTTAATCGTATTAAAATGGGAGAACCATATGACTCATAAGGGCTGTTGTAGTATATTAATTTGAAGCCTGCTGCTCGAGGAATCAACATCGGTTTAATATTGGATAGCATGGGATGAGACAAAAAAAACCGCCTTTCTTTGAAAGGCGGTTTTTATTATTAAAATATATACTTGCGTATTAATCTTCTCTTTGTTCAGTTACAGAGTAGTTAATTTTAAAAGCTCCTACTTTTCTTAACTCTTGTTTCACATCGGTAACAATTCCCATTTTGGTGTCTTTGTCAACCTTTAGTGAAGTGGTTAAGAATTTTCTATCAGCTTCGTCTCTCGCTTCTTTTTCAACAGCAATAAAATCTGAGATATCATCAACAGTTCCAAAAGTATCGTTTAATTGAATACGAGTATTGGTTCCTAATTTACCTTGAACAGGCTCACCAATATATATAAAACTTACTAAACTTTTCTTTTCAAGTTTTGAAACTTCTTTAGCCGAAGTAGGATTAACCTTAACTAGTAATTCGGTTTCACGCATTACAGTAGTTACCATAAAGAAGAACAAAAGCATAAAGATAATATCGGGCAATGAAGCCGTAGATACTGCTGGGGTTTCTTTGTCCCCTTGTTTCTTAAATCTAGACATAATATTCTCCTTTATTATTTAGTTCCCACATCTTCTGGTTCAGCTTCTGACACTGGAACCGGAACGGCTTCGTTAATAGCTTTAGCTTCATCCTCATTTAAATCTGCATATTTTCTGCCAAATTTCTTGTCGGATAATTCATCTTTAAGTTGGGTAAAAGCTTGAGCAATTTTATCTTGAACTTGAATGTACATATCGTATGAAGTACCACGGTCATTTTTCAATGAAATAATACCTCTACTTTTATAAACAGTACCAATTAGATCTATAGTTTCCTCTTTAACCTCAGGAAAAGCTACATCATCTGGATAGTGAGGGGTCATAAATTTTATAACATCCTCTTTTAAATCTTCCAGCTGACCAGGTTTTCCATTTACCAAAAGTCTATCTGATTTACTCACTAAGATATTCATGATATTTCTATCTTTAATATCCGGTGGTTTGACAGTAGGATCTGGTGGTGGAGGTAACTTTCTATTGATACCAGTTGTAACATCCATAGTAGTTGTTACCAAAAAGAAGATCAAGAGCAAGAAAGCAATATCTGCCATTGAGCTTGCATTAAATTCGGGTGTTTTTCTTGCCATGATTCTATTTTTTATTATTTAAACATGTTTGAGATACTGGCATATAGAATAGACAATATGGCCAATCCAAAAACTACATATGTATAAATTAGACCTGCTCCAACCATTACAGAAGTTTCAGCTGTAATTTTTTTCGCTTCTAATTCATCAGGAGTGAAAGTGTTGGTTGCTAAGCTTTTAGCTACAAACCAAAGGGCTACAGCAGCAACAATGATGATTAGAGTTCTAATCGCTCCTTTTGGATTAGAAATGATTTGAAGGACAGGGAAGAGTAAAGCAATGACTACTGATAAGCTAAACGCAATGTAAGCTGTTAAGAAGTAACCATTAAGAACGCTTTCTGTTACTGAATCGTCTCCCTGATATAAAACCGCAATTTGATAGGCTGTTGCAATTAAAATCAGGATAATAGCGATTCCAAAAAATGCTTTTTTTAGTATATTATCCATGTTTAATTATTATTTACCTGATTTAAATTTGGTTAAGATATCAACGAAATCAATAGTGCTATCTTCCATATCGTTAACAATAGCATCAATTTTAGCTACACAGTAATTGTAAAAGATTTGAAGAATAATCGCAACGATCAAACCAAATACAGTTGTTAAAAGAGCTACTTGAATACCAGAAGCAACAACAGTAGCAGAAATGTTACCAGCAGCAGCGATATCGGCAAAAGCACCAATCATACCAATTACAGTACCCATGAAACCAAGCATAGGAGCTAGAGCGATAAATAATGCAATCCAGCTTAAGTTTTTCTCTAAGCGTCCCATTAAAACACCACCAAGAGCAACGATTGATTTTTCAACCATGTCGATTCCTTCGTCATATTTATTAAGACCTTCCCAGAAGATAGAAGCTACTGGTCCACGAGTGTTTTTGCAAACTTCTTGAGAAGCTTCAATTCCACCATTGTGAAGCGCGTTTTCAACTTTGTTTAATAATTTCTTAGTGTTAGTAGTTGAAAGATTTAAATAGATAATTCTTTCAATAGAAATAGCCAAACCAAAGATTAAGGCTAATAAAACGATACCCATAAATCCGGCACCTCCTTGAATGAATTGCTCTTTCAATACTTCATGGTATCCTGCTTCTTCTTTTACAGGTTCTTCTAAAGTAGCTGGTACTTCAGGAACAGTTTCTTCAACTACTTGTTCAGTAGCTGTTGTGTCAATAGCGGCTCCTTCTTCTTGAGCATAAGCTACATTGAACAAACCGAAGCTAAGCATTCCGGCTACAGTTAATAGTGCAATTAGTTTTTTCATAATTTACAAAAATTTATTTACAGAACTTCAATATTTATTTTTACTTCATTTATTTCACTAAGCGGAGAAAGAGGGATTCGAACCCTCGGTACACTTTTGGCGTACACACGCTTTCCAAGCGTGCACCTTAAGCCACTCGGTCATCTCTCCGTTGGCACAAATAATTATATTATTTGTCGCGGCGGCTAAATTACAAAAATTTATTTCTAAAATAAAAAATGCCTTTATTTTTATCTGGTCAATATTAGTGAGAGAATGTATTTGTAAAACCCTCTATATGGCTGATATTTAACAAGAAAAAACCGTGCCGAAAATCCTGGTTTTTAGTTTATCCAAAAGTGGCTCGAAAGTTTTTTGTTAAATTTTGGTGGATTTTCAATTTTAGATGACTTTATTTGAAGGATAATTGACTTTGTTTTTAAGAGGTTTTTAGCATATTTCTGGGAATTAATTAACATTAAAACTTTTGGGTTTGAGTATATTTGTTGCTCTTAAATAGCAAATATAATTTTATGCAAACAATTTTAGGTTCAGGTGGCATTATAGGTCAAGAAGCTTCCTATTGTTTATCAGAATTTTCTGATCAAATAAGGCAGGTAAGCAGAAAACCAAGGCAAATAAATGCCACAGATCAAATTTTTCCTGCTGATTTAAGAAACGAATCTGAAGTTAGAACTGCTGTTAAAGGTTCGGAAATAGTTTATCTTACAGCAGGTCTTCCCTATAATACCAAAATTTGGGCCGAATCATGGCCGAAAATCATGTCAAATACCATAAAGGCATGTCAAGAACATCATTCTAAATTGGTGTTTTTTGATAATGTGTATATGTATGGAAAAGTTGATGGCTTCATGACTGAAGATACTCCTTTTAACCCTTGCAGTACAAAAGGGGAAATACGAGCAATAATTGCCAGACAGTTAATGGAGGAGATGGAGAAGGGTAATATTCAAGCACTAATTGCTCGTTCTGCCGATTTTTATGGTCCAAAAGCCTCCAATACCTATATTACTCCCATGTTATTCGAGAAATTGAAAACAGGAAGTAAACCACAGTTTATGTTAACGGCGAATAAAAAACATTCCTTTACTTATACTCCAGATGCTGCAAAGGCTATGGCTTTTTTAGGAAATAAAGAGGAGGCTTATGGACAAGTTTGGCACCTGCCAACAGACCAGAATGCCCTCAGCATGAAAGAATGGTCGGATTTAACATCAAAATACTTCGGAAGTAGACCTGACTATTCTATTTTAAGTCCATGGATGATTAAAATGGCTTCTTTGTTTAGTCCTGTAGTAAGAGAATCCCAAGAAATGCTTTATCAGTTTAAGTATGATTATTTATTTGATAGTTCGAAATTTACAAATAAATACTTTGGTGCGACATCCTATGCCGAAGGAATAAAGACTATTTATAATATGCAATATAAATAGATTGGTATTTGTTTTGTTGCTTTTTAGTTTTGATTTTAATAAAGACGATCTCTGGTAGATGAATTCTCCAATTATAAGGTAATTAGCTTATTTATTTCTGCTTTATATGCTCATTTATATAGTTTTATTTAGGAAATTACTTATACACTATATTGTGTTTTTTACTATCTTTGATGAACGCTAGTTCCCAATGTCACTTTTATGAAAGAAAATAATAAATCTTCTAGGAATAAAGAAGAAACTACTCTTGACCTTATTGCCCAAAATATTGACGATATTATTTGGAAGTTGGATATCCAAACCATGAAACTTACTTATATAAGTCCTTCGGTTTACAGTATCCGTGGATTCACGCCTAAAGAGGTCATGGATGGAAGTGTAGAGGATAGTTGCCATCCCGAAGATTTGAAATTAGCTTTAGAAAAGGTTAATAGGCTGTTTTATAGTTCTAAGAATAATAGGTTTTCGCCAAATTATAAATTAGAGATGCGGCAAACCAAAAAAGACGGAACTTATGTTTGGTTAGAGGTTAAAATTTCATTGATTCTGAATAAAGATGGGAAGCCTGTTAAAGCAATTGGAGTGTCACGAGATATTTCTGATTCAAAAAATGAGACAAAAGAATTAAAGAAGAGCTTAGAAAGAGAGAAGTTTTTTGCTGATATCATCAGGCATTCTTCGCAACCCATTGGAATTGGATACCTTGATGGTAGAGGAGCATTATTAAATCAAGCTGCTTACGATTTACTCGGTTATTCTGAAGAGGAAATGACAAAGATAAATTGGAGGGATGATCTTACTCCAGCAAAATGGTATGCTGAAGAAGACGAGGTTTTAAAAGAAAGTATTCTTGAAAAGAAGGCAAAAACCTATAAGAAGGAATATATTCATAAATCAGGAAGAATAATTCCAATTGAAATTAGAGTTCATCCAAAATTTGATGATCATGGTGAATTGTCTTATTTTTTGGCCTTTATTACTGATATCACTGAAATAGAAAAAACTAGAATTAAACTGGATCAAACCAATGAACGATTCAATTTAGCCCTTAAAGGAACTAATGATGGTTTATGGGATTGGAAAGTTGGATCAAAGACTGTTTATTTGAGTCCGCGTTATTTGGAGATGATAGGGTATCACCCAGGGGAATTAGAATTCAGCCTTGATTCACTTCTTGATTTAATTCACCCAAACGATATTGACACTGTGAAATATAATCAAGAGCATTTTGCCATTTCTCAGAATATTAGGCTGGAACAGCAGTTTCGGCTCAAACATAAAAAAGGATATTATGTTCCTGTTTTATCTAGGGTTTTCAAAGTTGTTAATGAAAAAGGGCATGCCATTAGAATGATTGGTACTCATATTGATTTAACTGAAGCCCATTTGATGCAGCAAAAAATTGATGAAGGTGAGCTTCGTTACAAAACATTATTCGAGAACTCCAACATTGGAATCGCTATATCAAATGAACAAGGTGAGGTATTTGAATCTAATGCCACATTAAAAGAAACTCTTGGAATTCCTTATGATTCTGAAACTCGGTATAGTGCTGAGCAGTTTTATTATTATTCAAAGGATAGGAAATATTTCATTGAACTTTTAAATAAGGATGGAGAGGTTAAGAATTTCCATTTTAAAGGAGTTGGGTTAGATGGAGAAATTCTTTGGTTGAGCATGTCGAGTAGAAAGTTGAGAATTGATGGTGAGATTAGAATATTAAACGCTTTAACAGATATTACTCAACAGGTGATAGCTGAACAAAAACTCAAAGAAAGTGAAGAGAGATTCAAGCATCTGTCTAAGTTGACATTAGAAGGGATATTAATACATGATAATGGGCTTATATTAGATGTGAATGAATCTTTTGTTAAGATGTGTGGATATGGAAAAAAGGAGTTGCTCCATCAAGATTTTTTCCAAATATGTATGGAAAATGATGATTCTAGAAAGGAATATTTTAAAGAACTGGAATCCTCTAAGCAATCTAAAGAAATGGCTATTTTTACAAAAAGGGGCATTAGAACACCTGTATTAGTGAGTAGCCGAATTACAAGTTTTAGAGGTCAGAGCGTTCAGGTGAGCTCCTTTCATAATATTACGAATAGAATAGAAGCCGAGCAAAATATACGAAAATTGTCAGCAGCTGTAGAACAGAGTGGGCATTCCATAGTGATTACCAATACAAAGGGAATCATAGAATATTTGAATCCTCAGTTTGTGAAAATGTTTGAGTTTAGTTTATTAGAAGCCTTAGGAAAGCCTATTTCTATTATAGAATCGGGATACCATTCCGCAGAATTTCAGAAGGAGCTTTGGTGTCAAATTGAAGATGGTCAAGTTTGGAAGGGCGAATTTTTAAATAAGAGTAAAAATGATAAGCTGTATTGGGTAAGTGCCTCCATTAGCCCCATTAAAGATAGAGATGGACAAGTGACTCACTATTTGAGTATCATGGATGATATTACTCAAAAAAAGAAGTTTGAAAAGGAACTCATTGAAGCCAAAAAAAATGCAGAAAAGAGTGATCAATTAAAATCTGCATTTTTAGCAAATATGAGTCATGAAATTAGAACTCCATTAAATGGAATAATAGGTTTTACGGATTTATTAAATGACCCTGAGGAAGTTTTTTCAGGTCATGAAATCACTAGATATCTAAATATCATTAGTAATAATGGTCAACTCCTATTACATCTGGTAAATGATATCATTGATATTTCAAAAATTGAATCAGGCCAAATGCATATATCTGTACAAGAGTTTTCTTTAAGCGAGGTTCTGCAAAAATTAGAAAATAGCTTCGAAAATTCAATGAAACCAAATGTGGAATTAAGGATTCAACATATTACTGAAGAAATTAATCTTCAAACTGATTTTACTAGAGTGTTTCAGGTGTTTAATAATTTGATTTCAAACGCATTAAAATTTACCGATCGGGGTTATGTTAGTATTGATTTTGAAGAAGAAACCGAACATTTAATGGTTTGTATAGAAGATACAGGTTGTGGTATTTCGGAGGAGGCCCAGAAAATCATATTCGATCGATTTGCACAAGGCCGTCCTATTAATGATCAGTTATTGGGAGGCACGGGTTTAGGCTTGTCTATCACAAAAGGTCTGGTGAAGTTATTGGGTGGTGAGATTTGGGTAGATTCTGTAGACGGAGAGGGATCTGTTTTTCGGTTTCGTATCTTAAAATCTATGAAAAAGAGCTAAGACTGTTTCTCATAGAAATGCATCTCTTTAATGTACTCCCAAACTTTCTTGGGTAAGAAATATCTTATATTTTTTCCATCTTTTATGGCATTTCTAATAAAGCTTGCCGAAATTTCCATTTGAGGTGCATGATAGATTTTTATATGCTCATGTTTGTGACTGTCATGTTTGGCACCTGGTCGAGCATAGACATATACCTTGTATTCTTCTAAAAGAGCTTCATAGTTTTTCCATTTATGAATACTTTCAATGCTATCACCACCCATAATTACTATAAACTCTTTGTCTGGGTATTTCTCGTCCAGCCAAGTTAAGGTATCTATAGTATAGCTGGGTTGAGGCATATTGAATTCAATATTGCTAGCTTTCATATTATATTCATCCTCTAAAGCTTGATGAACCATTTCTAATCTATGATAATCAGCCAATAAACTTTTTTTCTCCTTTAATGGATTATGTGGAGATATTACAAACCAAACTTTATTTAAATCCGTGAATTCCAACATGTAATTGGCGATGGCCATATGCCCGATATGGATGGGGTTAAAAGAACCAAAGTAAAGACCTATCTTTTGTTTTGGTTTATCCATTGATGAAATTTGTTAAGGTCTGAAATGTTTTTTCGCAAGCTTCTTCAAGATTATCATTAATAATAGTAAAATCAAATTGAGGAGCAAAACTCATTTCGTATTCAGCTTTGTCCAACCTTTTTTTTATACTCTCCTTGCTATCAGTAGCTCTATTGATTAATCGGTCTTTAAGAACATTAATATCAGATACCTGAATAAATATAGCAAGGGCTTCATTCCCAAGAAGCTTCTTTAGATTAATTCCTCCAACTACATCTAGATCGAAAATGGGGAGTTTGCCCTCAGAAAAGATCCGGTCTAACTCAGACTTTGGAGTACCATATTTTACGCCAGCATAAACTTCTTCCCACTCAATAAACTCATTATTCGTAACCTTCTTGTCGAACTCCGCTAAGCTAAGAAAATGATAATCAACTCCATCTTTTTCATCTCCCCTAGGAGTTCTACTAGTAGCTGATACTGAGAATTCTAGAGGGAATCCTCTTTTCATCATTTCTCGAACAATAGTGGTTTTTCCTGATCCTGAAGGGGCTGAAAATATAATATGTTTGCGCTGTGGAGCAGATATTCTCATTATAAAATATTAAGCAGTTGTTCTTTTATTTTTTCTAATTCATCCTTCATTCTTACAATTAAATGTTGGATTTGAGCTTGGTTGGCTTTACTTCCTAGGGTATTTAATTCTCTGCCTATTTCCTGACTGATGAAATTGAGTTTCTTACCCTGAGAAAGGTCTTCAGATAGCACTTCGTTAAAATAATCGAGATGTTGAGATAGTCTTACTTTTTCTTCGGTAATATCTAGCTTCTCCATATAATATATGAGTTCTTGCTCTAATCTATTCTCATCTATGTTACTTCGATCTATTAAATCACTTAAATCTTTCTCGAATTTTGCTCTTAGATGTGTTACTCTAGCTTCTTCCAAAGCTGGTATTTCATTCTGATATTGCCTGATGTTTTCAATGCGTTCAGAAAAATCTTTGTTTAAAGATAGTCCTTCTTGTTGGCGGAAATTATCTAGTGCCAAACAGGCTGTTTCCACACCCTGCATAATTGTATACCATTCTTTTTCATCTATATCCTCAACTTGAGGAACCAATACATCTGGAATTCGGAGGATGGCACTAAGCATATCTGCGTTAGGGGTAATTCCTAATTCCAATGCAGTTTCTTGCATGCTTTTGAAATGCATCTTCAATGCATTATTGTTGATTTGGACTGAGGAGTTAGATTCTCCACTTACTTCATTAATACTGAGTTCTATTTTCCCTCTCACTAAAATAGTTTGAACTAGTTTTCTAATTTGAGGTTCTTTTTCTCTATATTGAGAAGGAATTCGACTGATGAAGTCAAAGTTTTTACTATTTACAGAGCGAAATTCAATATTTATGGATTTGTTGGGCAAGCTCACCACATTTTTGCCAAAGCCAGTCATCGATTTTATCATGAACAAAATTTTGCACAAAGATAATCATATGGTCGATAATCCCTAAAGTGAAATAGAGTTGATGAAAAATTAGAATTGGGTATTAAACAGAGTCGTATCTATGCACTTTGTGTAAGTCCTTATTAAGATTCTCAAGAGCTTTGTCAGTAAGTTGCTTGAGGTCTTCAATAGAATAGGGTTTCTGTAAAAATGGGATATCACGGAAACGGGCCAGTTTATTTTTGTTTTCTGGAAAGCCACTTATGACAATGACTTCAAATTTTCGAATTGGGAACCTTTCTAATAGATTGATTCCAGAACCTCTTGGCAAATTAATATCTAAGAAAACCAAGTTTGGTTTATGCTTTTTTATCTGTAGAAAAGCATCGTCAATATTTATTGAAGTCCCCAAAAGCTCAATCTCCTTATAGTTTTCAACTAATATTTTTTTAACTAGGGCTTGTGCATCAGATTCGTCGTCAATTAACCAGGCTTTGATTTTCTTTTTCATATGATAAAGATAGTTAATATGTTTAATTATTTGGTTTAATTATAAATTCTTTTCTTGTTCTCCGATAAGTTTTATTCCTCTTTGATATGGAAATTTAAGGATGACTTTCGTCCCTTTGGCTTCTCTTGTTAAATGATTTTGAAGATCAATAACTTCGAATAAAATCTTTTGTTTGGAATTATGGATGTTCAAAAGTTTTATTCTTTCTTCTATTACTTTTAATCCGTGGAGTTCTCTTTTATTGGATTTTTCTGTTTTAAATTCCATTGCTTTTTTTCGACCAATTCCATTATCTAAAATAATACATTCAACCAGTTCTCCTACTTTCTTAAATTGAATCAATAATAAAGCTCCTCTAATTTTTAAATCGGAGAAACCATGGATGATGCTGTTTTCTGCAAATATTTGAATCATGATGGATGGAATTGTGAATTGTTCTAAATCAGATTCCAATTTAATTATAAAGTTAAAATAACTATTGCTTCTTCGCTGTTCTAAACTAAGGTAGGAGTTTAAAAGCTTAACCTCTTTTTCGAGGGTGATTTCTTTATGATAGGCACTATTGAAAATTTGACGGATAAGATCGCCGATTTGTTTTACAAAATAAGTGGCATCATTGGTTCTATTATTTACAATATAGGAGTTAACAGAGTTTAAAGCATTAAACATGAAATGGGGATTCATGACACGGGTGAGGGATTGTTGATGGAAGTCTGCAAGTACTTTCTCATTTTGAAGTCTTTCATTCCTCTTAGAATAGTAAAAATAGAATATGGCACCTAGCAGAGCTAGAATAGAAAATGAAACCAAAATCTTAAAAAACCAAGTATCGTAAAAAACCTTTTTAATTGAAAAACTGATGGAATCTATATTGTCACTTTCGTATCCATATGAATTAATGCCTTTAACTTCAAATGTATAATTCCCTGCTGGCATATAAGGCATCACCACGCTGGCTCGCTTTATTTTTTCCCATTCTTCATTTCCTCCATCAGTAATTCTATAATAATAGGTGATGTTTTTTTTATCATGAAAATCAATAGCATTATATCCTATTTCAATATTGTTTTCATAATGTTCCAGTTCGAAATGACCTATACTGGATTGAAATCTATTCTCACCATTTACCATGAATTCATCAATGTATATTGGGAATTTATCTTCCATAGATAAAACAATAGGGAGATTGATAAGTGATAAACCTCTATCAGTTGCTGCCAACAGATGATTGTTTTTCACTATCTTTAAATCGTGAATATCGCTACCCATAAGGCCATCATTTTTTTTAATGATTTTTGACGATTTAATAACTGGATATTTATAAATAGAGAATTCTACAATATTGATCCCTTTGTTGGTACCTAAATATATAGTAGAGTCATTTAATTGTTTTAAAACTTGAATATTATTGCTAAGAAGGCCTGAGCTTTCATTAAAAATGAAAACAGTATCTGTTTTTACCCAAAATAGGCCCCTACCTTTTGTTCCAATAATTACATCCTCACTATTTTTTGGTGTGATAAAGGTGTTAGAGGTGGTGTATTTGTCTTGATTTATAAAATGGAGTTCTGATAACTGAGCTTTCTGAGGATTGTCTTTCAAATATCGCAACCTCCTCAAATTGTTCATGTCTTGAAATAGTAAATAGGAAAATCCCTCCTCTTTGTCAGGAGGAATGTAGGATGATATTTTGTTCATTCTTAGGTTTTTGGTATTTTCTAGCCTTGTGAGCTTCTTATTTTCTATAGAGAAAAAATCTTCGCAATATAAAAGCCCAGTACTGGTGGCAAACCATAAAATCGAGTCTTGAATGACAAAATCTTTACCGTTGGTGAAGGGATATCTTTTAGCCTCTGCCATTCTACTTTTATTTTGAAATAGTGTGTTTATTGGAATTTCATAAAAAGCAGCACTAGAACTCAAGTATAAATTCCCATGGTATATCTTGGCTTTATTGACTATTTCTCTTTCTAGGGCAGGGATTTCAATCTTTTGAAGTTTGGATTTTAAACCATCTAGAATAAATATTTTATTGGTTCTTGAAACCCCTATGAATCTTTCTTCACTTACTTTTAATATCTGAGATATGTAATTGGCTATAAAGTTCCCTCCCGCAGAGTAATTAGTGATATATAAAGATTGTACATGATGCACACCACCCAATAATGTAGTAACCCATCCTCTTGTATTCTGGTCGTACCTTAAAGAGGTAACACACTGATCCTCTAAAAATGAAAGATGGGGAGGGCTTGCCAATGATTCATCCCTGTAGAACATCAACCCATGATCAACACTCCCAACCCATATTCCTCCCAAAATTCCTTTTATGGCATAAAGAGGAGTATAATCAATAGGATATGTAAGAATACGACCATCTTTATGAAAAGTAAATGCTTGTGAATCTGTGAAATATATTACTTTATCAGGGAATTCTATATATAGGTTTCTATTGGGTAGGATGTCTGCGGTATTTTTGCATCGATATTTTAATTCGATTTTTTGTCCATCAATAATAGCAGTGGTGATAACACTGTCTTTGTTTTTGTTATATTGACTGTAAAATAGATGTTGGTCATCTGGTTTTGAGATACAAACGCTATCTCCTCGATTTATATTATATAATTCAAATTTATCACCCTTGATATGAATCATCTTTCCTCTAGTTAGAGAAAATACAACTTCGTTGGTGTCAAATGGATATAGGGTTCCGGAGGCAATGATCTCCACACTATTTTTCAAGGTCTTTATAATATCATTGCCTTTGAAGTGATGGACTTTGCCATTTTCATAATAAGATAATAAGCCTGAGATACCAGCAAACCAAATTCGTCCAAAACGATCTTTTTCAATTTCTAGAATGGTATTTTCTGTTAAACCATCATTTATATCTAATGTGGTGAAAGTTTCTCCATCAAAATAACATACGCCATTATTAGTTGCAAACCATAAATACCCTTTGTCGTCGATTAAACTCTTGTATACTTCATCTGAAGGTAGTCCGTCGTGGGTATGGAAAAATTGCATTCCAGGCGTTTGTGAAAAAAGCTGGGAGCTAAATAGGACCAATAGAAATAATAAAAGTTTAATTTTCATATAGAAGTCTTTGTATCAAATTTACTAAAAATATTGTAATCCGTAAATAAGATTATGTACCTTTGAAGAGCTTTATTCAATGGAACTAACAAATGGCCGAATTTACATCTACGCATCTACCAGCTGATCTCGATTTTTATCAGAAAATCTTTGAAAAACTCAATGATATTATTTTTCTGGTAGACTCCTCCGGTCGCCTTCTAGAAACTAATTACAGGAAAGAGCAATTGTATAATGTTCAAACTATTTTTCAAGATAAGGATTGGAAAAATATTCAAAGAATTATTCATAGTGAATTAAAAGAATCAGATCCTTCTATAGAGTTGGAAATGGAACTGTTGATGGAGGATAAGCGGGTTTGGTATAGATGTAGGGTTGGTTGCATAGAAAAATGCGAGGATAATAATGCCTTGTACCTTATTGCCTTAAATAGTATTCAAAAACAAAAAACTAGAGAGGAAGAATTAATTAATGCCAAGGAAAAAGCAGAATCCCAAGAGAAACTAAAGACTAGTTTTTTAGCGAATATGAGCCATGAGATTAGAACGCCTATGAACTCAATACTTGGTTTTTCTGACCTTATTCAACGTTCCGAAGATAGAACTGAGCGGAGGCAATATTTGGACATTATTAAGAGCAGTGGTCGCTATCTTTTGAATATTATTAACGATGTGATTGATATATCAAAAATCGAATCTGGATTAATAGATATTAAAGTTCACAGGGTAGACATCAATGAGATGATTAGTGAATTGGCAGATATTTACAGAAGTGATCCTAGATTACAAACCAAGGATGTTGAGATCATTCCTATAATGCCACTGAAAAATGCAGATGCTTTAATACTCACTGATAAAACTCGTTTGCGTCAAATCTTAAGCAATTTAATTGATAATGCGGTTAAGTTCACCCATAAAGGGCATATAGAAATAGGTTATCAATTACTCGAAAAGCAAAAACAAGATAGAACTCCCCATATTCAGTTCTTTGTAAAAGATAGTGGTTTGGGGGTTCCTAAATCGGATCAAGCATTAATATTTGATCGTTTTCATCAGGTAAGGGAAGGTGATCAAGCCATTGGAAGTGGATTAGGATTAGCCATTGTTAAAGCTTTGGTGACTAAGCTTGGTGGTAAATTATCTTTAGTATCTGAGAATGGAAAAGGCTCCCAGTTTAGTTTTTTAATTCCTTACCTTCAAAGAAGCAAAGAGTCAGATAAAGAAGTGGACTCTTCTTCTAATGTTGAAGTGCCTGATTTAAAAGGGCGTCATATTCTAATAGCAGAAGATGTGGATGCTAATTATAAGTTTGTTTCTGCCGTTTTGAGGAAAACTTATGTGAAATTAACTTGGGTTAAAAATGGAAAAGATGCAGTGGAGGCTGTTATAGAGAATGATAAGTTTGATCTTATTTTAATGGATTTAAGAATGCCAATTATGGATGGCTATAAAGCCTCTGAGCATATTAAAATCATTCAGCCTAAAATACCTATTGTTGCATTAACGGCTTTTGCTGTAGAAGGGGATATGGAAAAAGCTTTAGAAGCTGGTTGTGACGATTATTTAACCAAACCTATAAATATTCCTGATTTCTTTGGGAAATTGAACTTCTATCTTACTATGTAGTATTTCTGATTGGTGATTTATGATTTATGAATGGATGATTTGTGATTTTAGGAGAGCGTATTCTAGTAAAAATTAGGCTTAGTATGGAATAGTAAAGGGGTTCAATCTACAACAATCATACTATTCTATCATGGTTCCATTCAATCATTCGCTCATTGGGATTTAGAAATAAAGTAAAGATTCGTAAAGCATAGAAAAGATTTCCAATCTACAACAGTTATACTATTCTCTCATTGTCCCATTAAATCATTCTTTCATAGCCTCATTCACTCATTCCTTCACAACTCAAACAGCTTGCCACACTTCATATTCTTTTTCAATTTGGGAAACAAACTAACGAAACTTGGTAGTCGATGGATTTTAATGGTTTTATTCCTTATTTTGGTATATATACGCTCCTCAAAGTTTTTTTGCTCTGTATTAAAGAAATATTTAAAGTGGTCTTTTCCTGCCCATGCTGTGATATAAAGCTTTAATTCCTGATTTAATTCATATTCCGGAAAATCGATTTTACTCAATTCATTCCAAAACCAGCTTTCTGTAAAGGGTGGCTTTTCTCCTCGCTGATAAGGGAACTGACTCTTGATGGTTTCAAAGAACAACAAATGATGGGCCCGTATTTTTATTTTAATGAAATCCATTTCTTTTGGCCTATCCATAAAGGTAAAAACAAACCTGGCTCCACAACTGGTTTTGTGTTTCATCTCATTTCGTTTTTCCCAATGATCGGTAAAAAAAGGAGAGGAGGGCCTGTTTGGAATTAACGCTGGCAATTCAACAATATCCTTTGGAGATAAATCCTGATTAGTTCTAACAAAAGAGTTTTTAATATCCCATTCATATTCATCCATCAGGAAGTCTCTTTTGCTAGGCAAGTAAAAAGGAGTTTGACAAGAAGAATAGTTTACGCGTAAGTTGTTTTGAATCATGAAATGTTGAAACATCAATTCAGCAATTTGGCCTTTAGTAATGTTTTCAATTTTCCTGTGGAGTGAAAGTAAATTAATTTTCTTGGTGGTAAAAGCAACCGATAAAAGCGCATAATTAATGGCTTTATTGATGACGCCATTTACAATACGTTCGGGTAAACTCTCTATGATAATAATGTCGTGGGACAACATAATATTGATTTTTAAGTGGCATTCCAAAGGTAAGAAATCCTTTCATACTATTTTGAATGAATTTTGATTCTGGAAGTTTTTCGAATAACAACTCGAAGGACTCTATATTTTCCCTACTTTAGCCCATTAAAAAATAAAAACAAACTTTAAACAATAAGAAAATGACAGAAGTAATAAACAAAAGCCTGAGAGATTCTAAAGGCGCAAGGTGGGGAGCTCTTGCCGTTGTGTCCTTTACAATGATGACAGGTTATTATATCAATTATGTGATTTCTCCATTGAAACCACTCTTAGAAGAAGCTTTTGGCTGGAATAGTGTTGATTTTGGTCTTTGGAATAGTGCTTATGGCTGGTTTAATGTATTCTTCTTGATGTTGATTTTTGGAGGAATTATTTTAGATAAAATTGGTGTTAGATTTACTGGTCTTGGAGCTGCTCTTACTATGATTGTAGGTACGCTATTGCAGTATGCTGCAATTGCAGAGATGGTTCCAATGGGTGATGTTTATTTTGCTGGAACATTTTTAGAAATGAAATCTCAAATTGCTTTTGGTGCACTTGGTTTTGGAATATTTGGAGTGGGTGTTGAAATTGCTGGAATTACAGTAAGTAAGATTATTGTAAAATGGTTTAAAGGCAAAGAATTAGCCTTAGCCATGGGTCTTGAAATGGCCACTGCTCGTATGGGTACTGCTCTTGCTTTAGCACTTCCTTATCCAATGGCTACAGCTTGGTTTGGTACTAAAGCCATGCCTGCGCTTTCTGCTCCTGTTATGTTAGGGCTAGGTCTTTTAGTAGCTGGATTTGTAGCTTTTATCTGGTATACATTCATGGATAAAAAACTAGAAAAATCAGAAGGTATTCAAGACGAAGTTAGTGAAGAAGATGAGTTCAAAGTAAGTGATATCTTAACTATTCTTACAAATAAAGGATTCTGGTTAATCGCTTTCCTTTGTGTATTATTCTACTCTGGAGTTTTTCCATTCCTTTACTATGCAACTGACTTAATGATAAATAAATATGGCGTAGATCCAGAGTTTGCGGGTTCTATTCCCGGGTTGCTTCCTTTTGGAACTATTCTATTGACACCTTTATTTGGTAGTATTTACGATAGAAAAGGTAAGGGTGCCACCATCATGTTAATCGGTTCTGTGATGTTATTAATAGCTCATACCGTTTTTGCCATTCCATTCATTACTAATTACATAGTAGCGATTGCTCTTATTTTATTCTTAGGGGTAACTTTCTCTTTAGTACCTTCAGCTATGTGGCCATCTGTTCCAAAGATAATTCCGGAAAAACAATTAGGAACAGCTTATGCACTTATTTTCTGGGTTCAGAACTGGGGGCTAATGGGTGTGCCACTATTGATTGGTTGGGCTTTAGATTATTCTAACCCAGAAGTGATGGCTGCTAAAGCTGCTAAAGCTGCTGGTGATGCTAGTGTAATAATCCCAGCTTATGATTATACACTGCCTATGCAGATTTTTGCTACTACAGGTTTTTTAGCGATTATTGTTGCTTTAATGTTAAAAGCAGAAGACAAGAAAAAAGGTTATGGTTTAGAGCTTCCTAATATTCAGAATTAACAGCTACTCTAACAAAAATATTATCCTGCTTCTCCAATATTTGGAAAGGCAGGATTTTTTTTGCCAATTAGTTGGGATTTCTCAAGATATTAGTGATAAAATGAGGCTGTTAGGGGAGGGGTATAGTTGCGCTAAAAAAAAGAAGCATTAAAATGCCTGAATTTGGATAGATTGTTTTATATTTGCTTCAAATTTTAAGCGTTAATTCATGAGTAATAAGATAGTAGGAAAAATATCCCAGATCATTGGCCCAGTCATTGATGTTAGCTTTGAAGACGAAGGTCGTATGCCGAAAATTTATGATGCCCTTTCAATCACTACCGAAAGTGGTAATACCATTGTTTTAGAAGCACAACAAGATATAGGTGAAAACACCATGAGAACCATTGCAATGGATTCTACTGATGGTCTTTATAGAGGTATGAAGGTGACTTCAGAAGGCATGCCCATCTCTATGCCAACAGGTAAAAGTGTAAATGGCCGTTTGTTCAATGTGATTGGCGAATCTATTGATGGTTTACCAAAAGTAGAATCTGAACTTAGGTACCCTATACATAGGGATCCTCCAAAATTCGAAGACTTAACTACTTCCAAAGAGATTCTTTTTACTGGAATTAAGGTGATCGATTTGATTGAGCCTTATTCTAAAGGAGGAAAAATTGGTTTATTCGGTGGAGCTGGTGTTGGTAAAACTGTAATTATTCAGGAATTGATTAATAATATTGCAAAAGCTTACGATGGACAATCTGTTTTTGCAGGTGTTGGTGAGCGTACTCGTGAAGGTAATGACTTATTAAGAGAGATGATTGAATCGGGTATTATCAAATATGGTGATGCCTTTAAAGAAGACATGGAAAAAGGAGGATGGGACCTTTCTAAAGTGGATATGAAGGAGATGGAAAAATCGACTTTAACTTTAGTGTTTGGTCAGATGAACGAACCTCCTGGGGCACGTGCTCGTGTAGCTCTTTCTGGTTTAACCATGGCAGAGTATTTCCGTGATGGTGATGAGGAAAGTGGTGGACGTGATATCCTTTTCTTTGTGGATAATATTTTCCGTTTTACACAAGCTGGTTCTGAGGTGTCTGCACTATTAGGTCGTATGCCTTCTGCAGTAGGTTATCAGCCAACTCTAGCTACTGAAATGGGTATCATGCAAGAGCGTATTACTTCTACTAAGCGTGGTTCTATCACATCTGTGCAGGCGGTTTATGTTCCTGCGGATGATTTAACTGACCCTGCTCCAGCTACAACATTTGCTCACCTTGATGCTACTACAGTATTGAATAGAAAGATTTCAGAGCTTGGGATTTATCCAGCTGTGGATCCTCTAGATTCTACATCTAGAATTCTTTCTCCAGATATCGTTGGCGATGAGCATTATAATACGGCTCAAAAAGTAAAAGAAATTCTTCAACGATATAAAGAGCTTCAAGATATTATTGCCATTCTAGGTATGGATGAATTGTCTGAAGAGGATAAATTGGTAGTACACCGTGCACGTCGTGTGCAGCGTTTCTTATCTCAACCATTCTTCGTTGCAACTCAGTTTACTGGATTAGAAGGTAAATTCGTTAGTATTGAAGATACTATCAAAGGATTTAATATGATTCTTGATGGTGAGGTTGACCAATATCCTGAAGCTGCTTTCAACTTGGTAGGTACCATTGAAGAAGCTATAGAAAAAGGTAAAAAACTAATTGCACAAAACTAAGCGATTATGAATTTAGAAATCGTAACACCAGATAAAATTGTTTTTGAAGGAGAAGCCGAATTGGTTCAATTACCAGGTTTGGATGGTTCTTTTGAGGTGCTTGATCATCACATGCCTATGATAGCTGGTTTAGCTAAAGGTAAAGTGAAGGTGATAGATGCCAATAAAAACGAAAACTTTTATGATATCAAAGGCGGTGTTTTAGAAGTGGTAGATAATAAAGTGATGGTTTTGGCACAATAGTTAAAATATAATCTCATAAAAAATCCGATTTGCATTTTGTGAATCGGATTTTTTTTTGTCAATGGGATGATGAAAAAAGGGGTAACCCAAAATACTAAAGAAACAATAGCTTCCTATGTGGATTTTGTGAACCCTACTAGAGCTTCGTGCAATAATAATATTACTTCTGTAATAAATTTGATTTCTTGAGGATGATTCTAAAGGTAGTCCCTTTACCAATAGATGATCTCTTCACGAAAATTTTACCTTTATGGTAATTGGTGATGATTCTATCAGCCAAAGATAGTCCCAGCCCCCAGCCACGTTTTTTGGTGGTAAATCCAGGTTTGAAAATACTTTTCTGCTTGTTTGTTGGAATACCTTTTCCAGTATCAGTGATGTCGATATAAACCGATTGATCATCTTCAAATAGTATAATATCAATATCTCCCTTGCCTTCCATGGCATCAACGGCATTCTTGCACAGATTCTCTATCACCCAGCCAAAAAGAGGAATATTCAATGGGGCCACAATATTATGGCCATTGACGGCGTCGATCTCTACGCTATAATTAACTTTCTTAGAAGTTCTCTTTTTGAAGTAATCCACAAACTCTAGTACTACGGCACCCACATCGCCAAGAAGAAGTTTTGGTATGGATCCAATTTTACTAAACCTATCTGTAATCACTTCTAGTCTATGCACATCTTTCTCCAACTCACTCAATGAGTCCTCGTCTACTTCTTGCATACGAAGGAGGTCTATCCATGCAATCATAGAGGACAAAGGAGTTCCCAATTGATGAGCGGTTTCTTTTGCCAAACCAGCCCATACTTGATTTTGCTCCGATTTTCTCGAAGTACTAAATATTAAATAACCTAATATAATGAATAAAGCCATAGCGGCTAAAATGGCTAATGGAAAATACCTTAAGCGTGTTTGCAAAAGGCTATCTTTATAATAGATATATCTTTTTCCAGAGTAGGGGAGGTCAATGGTAATAGGGGTGTTTTGAGTTTGCATTTCGTGAATCAATTCCTGCACGAAAGCAGTGTCTGATATTTTAGCTTCCTCAATATTTCCATAATCCATAATATGAGTTCTACTGCTATCAGTTACTATTACAGGAACCGAAGCCGAGTTTAGTACAATTTCCTCTATAAAGGACTCATTGAGGTCGCGCACTATTTGCTGAATCCTAGAATATATAAGGGAGTTTTTATAGTAAAGATAAAACTTATCCGACTCAATGTATTCCAACACTATGGGTTGGTATTCAGTAAATTCTTTTAGTAAAGCTCCTTTTAAATATCTAGTAGAATCAGTGTTGATATCAATATTCACACTGCTAAGTATTTCTCTTTTTTTATTGGTTTGAATAACCGGAATAGTAGTGTTTTCTCTCAGTAAATCTAAATAAAAGGTAAGATCTTCATTGGAATCGTTGGTGGAGATCTTTTGGTAAGCCTTGGCCAGAAGGGCTACCCTTTTGCGCTCTTCTATTTTCAGTTTCTGGAAAAGAGAGTCTGTAGAAGCTACCAAATGAGACTTACTCACAATGGTATTTGCCCAAAGCTCCATATTCTGTCTTTCGTTTTGCCTGATTTGGTTCACCAAGGAATTGGTATACCATAGAGAAACACTGACGATAAAAATTCCGACAACAGATAGTAGAAGTTTGAGTTTGTTCTGGTGATTATAGATGTTCATATTAGCTAGCCTTAACACAAAGATATTAAAAGATCAATAGTGTATAACGCTAAAAGAAGCTATATATTGAATGAAGATTGTTTTTTTAAAATTAATGTTTGTCTCCCGATTTGGTATTGCAATGGCCATAGAAAGTTAAAGAGTGACTGGTTACGGTCACATTTAAAAGCTTTTCTATGCTGTCTTTAATCTCTTGTAATCTTGGGTCGCAAAATTCAAGAACACTACCATCATCTAAGCAAATAAAGTGATCGTGTTGTCTAAATTTAAATGATCTTTCAAACTGTGCGCAATTATTACTAAATTGATGTTTGGTGACTAAACCACATTCTAATAATAGTTCCATGGTATTATAAAGTGTAGCGCGACTCACTCTATACTTATTGTTTTTCATTTTGATATAAAGAGTTTCTATATCAAAATGGCCTTCAGTATTGTAAATTTCTTGTAGGATAGTATAGCGCTCTGGTGTTTTTCTCTGTCCGTTTTTTTGTAAAAATTCAGTGAAAATCTTTTTTACCGCCTCGAAAGTTTCTTTGTTGCTGTCGTTCTTCATCAATTCCCTATTGTGAACTCGTTTAAGATTATCTTTAAACCAGTTCTATGTATAATCTGTATCTAAAATCTCATTAGGGTACAAAAGTAATAAATTTCTTTTATTTAGAATTAATAAAAATAAAAAACAGAGAAATACTTAATATTTATTTGTGTAATTCTGTGAGAATATTTAGGTTTTAGTGTGTATATAATTCTTTGATAGTTTTAAGATTGAAGAAGGAAGGTCAAAAAAGTAAAATTTTAATTATCTTGCGATTATTCGTAATTTTGCCGAGCAAACACGATCAAAATATTTAAAAAAAATTTTATAATGAAAACAATTGATGACATTTCTTTTGCCGGAAAAAGGGCTTTAATTAGAGTGGATTTTAATGTTCCACTTAATGATAAATTTGAAATTACTGATGAAACTAGAATAAATGCTGCTATTCCAACCATCAAGAAGATATTGGCCGATGGTGGTTCAGTGGTTTTGATGTCGCATTTAGGTCGCCCTAAAATGGGTCCTGAGCATAAATTCTCTCTTCAACATTTGGTGCCTACTTTATCTAAGAAATTAGAAACAGGAGTAATTTTTGCTGATGATTGTATCGGAGAAGATGCCGAAGCCTTGAGTGGAGCGCTAGTAGCTGGAGATGTTTTATTATTAGAGAATCTTCGTTTCTATAAAGAAGAAACAAAAGGTGATAAAGGTTTTGCTGAAAAACTAAGTAAGCATGGAGATATTTATGTGAACGATGCCTTTGGAACTGCTCACAGAGCTCATGCCAGTACTGCAATTATCGCTGAATTTTTTCCTAATGATAAAATGTTCGGTTATGTTATGGCTGGAGAAATTCGAAGCATCAATAAAGTATTACATGAATCACAAAAACCATTCACAGCTATTTTAGGTGGTGCTAAAGTATCTGATAAAATTGGTATCATTGAGAATTTGATGGAAAGAGCCGACCACTTAATTATTGGTGGTGGCATGATGTTTACTTTCATTAAAGCCATGGGTGGCGAAATTGGAAATTCATTGGTAGAAGAAGATTTGTTAGACACAGCTGTAGAATTATTCAAAAAAGCGGAGGAGCGTGGAGTTAAAATTCATATCCCTGAAGATGCGATAGTTGCTGATGATTTTAATAATGATGCCAATAGAAAAGAAATCAGAGCCGACGAGATTGAGTCAGGTTGGATGGGCTTAGATGTGGGGACAGAAACACGCAAAGCTTTTAATGATGTTTTACTTCAGAGTAAAACTATTCTTTGGAATGGTCCTATGGGCGTTTTTGAAATGGAGAATTTCTCTCACGGTACTAAAGCCATTGCACTTTCTGTTGCGGCATCTACCAAAGAAGGAGCTTTTAGCTTAATCGGAGGTGGCGACTCTGTAGCTGCCATTAATAAATATAAACTTGCAAACCAAGTGAGCTATGTTTCCACTGGTGGTGGGGCCATGTTAGAATATATGGAAGGTAAAGTGCTTCCTGGTATTAAAGCGATAATGGACTAAGAGTTCAAAGTTTAAAGTTCGAGGTTCAAGGTTTGTGCTTCGTAAAATAAATAGAGCAGCTGAAATTAGTTTTGGCTGCTTTTATTATTGCAGTATCTAATAATAAAAAATAGATAGTCAGAGGTTTGTATCTATAATCTAGAAATTGTTATCTTTTAACTGTCATTTAAGTTCCCCAATTATCCCGATCCAAACTTCGATAATTAATAGCTTCTGCCAGATGATCATTTTGTATGCTTACTGAGGATTCTAAATCTGCAATAGTTCTGGCCACTTTTAAAATCCTATCGTAGGCACGCGCAGAAAGACTAAGTCGTTCCATGGCATTTTTGAGTAATTCTCTGCCGCCCTCATCAAGCTTACAATATATTTGCAGTTGCTTGCTCGACATTTGTGCATTTGCATGAACTTTAGTGTCTTCGCTAAACCTCACTTGTTGAACCTCTCTGGCTTTTATCACTCGTTCACGAACAAATTGACTTTTCTCACCTTGTTCCACACTATTCATTTCTCTAAACGGAACTGGCACTACTTCCACATGAATGTCTATTCTGTCAAGGAGAGGACCAGATATTTTATTCAGGTATTTCTGTACAATTCCTGGGGCACAAACGCAATCTTTATCAGGGTGGTTATAATAGCCACAGGGACATGGGTTCATGGCGGCAATCAGCATGAAATTGGCAGGGTATTCAACGCTAAGTTTGGCTCGAGAGATAGTGACGACTCTATCTTCCATAGGTTGGCGCATGACTTCGAGTACGGTTCTTTTAAATTCAGGCAATTCATCTAAAAATAATACCCCATTCTGTGCTAATGAAATCTCCCCAGGCTGCGGATAAGTTCCCCCACCTACGAGGCCTGCGTCAGAAATGGTATGGTGTGGAGATCTAAAAGGTCTAACTGAAACTAGGGCATCTGTTCTTCTCAGTTTTCCTGTAACCGAATGGATTTTGGTTGTTTCTAAAGCTTCATGTAAACTAAGGGGCGGTAAAATACTGGGCATACGCTTTGCCAGCATGGTTTTTCCTGCACCAGGAGGGCCAATGAAAATCACATTATGACCGCCAGCAGCTGCAATTTCTAAGGCTCTTTTAATGTTTTCTTGGCCTTTCACATCTTCAAAGTCGAACTCGTAATCATTAAGGCTGGAATAAAACTCTTTTCTTGTATCGAGAACTTCCTTTTCCATACTTGGTTTTCCATCGAAGAAGTCAATCACATCTTTTATGTTTTCTGCTCCATAAACCTCTAGATTATTTACAATAGCGGCCTCTTTTGCATTTTGTTTAGGCAGAATAAATCCTTTGAAACCCTCCTCTCGGGCTTGTATGGCTATCGATAAGGCTCCCTTAATAGGTTGTAAGCTGCCATCTAAAGAAAGCTCACCCATGATGATATACTTATCGATGTCCTTGGATTGCATTTGCTCGGAAGCTGCTAAAATACCAGCTGCTAGTGTGAGGTCGTAAGCTGAGCCTTCTTTACGGATATCGGCAGGTGCCATATTAATAACTATCTTCTTTCCAGGTAATCGATAACCAATGTGTTTCAATGCCGACTCAATGCGTTGATGACTTTCTTTAACTGCGCTATCGGGTAGTCCAACTAAATAAAAATTGACACCTTGATCTACATTTACTTCTACTGTGATGGTTATGGCATTGACCCCAATAAGAGTACTACCAAAGGTTTTAATGAGCATAATAGGGAGAATTTGGGATGCTAAGTGGCTAAGGTACAAATTTTCATGAAATAATATGGTTGAAATGATCTGAAGTAAAGTAAGCCTCTGCTAAAATTTAGGGATAAACTAAATATTTAGGGCAGTCTAAATGCGTTTCTTTTCATCATATATATCCGTTTTTAACAATGACATCCTTCTTGATAATATAAGAACATATAATATTAAAAAAAAAACTTGTAGATCGAATTCGATTATTAAATCTAGAGCTCAGGTTTGAAAAACTTCAATGCAAATATTTGGAGAAATGAAGCCATTAAGTATGTTAATTTTAATCAAAATATGAATTAAAAATTTATTTTATGGCTTCATTTTGGCTCCACTGTCTTATTTTAAAAGTTAATAATTTATTAATAAATTCATTAATTATGAAAATTATTTTGCTTGTCCTTATTAACTATTATCAATTAAAAAAATGCTAAAACTCTTTCATTGCTTGGGTTTGGGAATAGGATCTTAAGTCAAGATCAGTTTTATATTTAAATAATCATGAAATATTCGAAATGCTAATAAAGTGCTTGATGATTTCCAAATCCGTCCTCGTATTCCAGAATTTGGACGTTTTGCGATACTTGATCATTCGGTATAACCTTTGGAAAACAGTTCTTTATAATGTTGGCATAATTATTATTGTAGTTACTTATAAGCCTATGTAAATTTGAAAATGAGATCTTTATGTGATATTCCGATTGTTTGATTAATAACTAATAATCAATACCTTTGATGACCTTTTGCTAAGATGTCTGATTCATTTGATACGCTTTTACCCTAATTATTGAACCCTAATCGTAAAATTAAAATTTGTATTATGAATATAAAGTCTTTACTCTTTACAGTCGCCTTATTTGCGTTTCTTGCAACAAATGGCTACTCAGATATTGAAAAATCCTTAGATGACCCGCCTATCCTGAACCATTATAGTCATATTATAGATGATTCAAATGGTTCTAGTGATAATGATGGAAAAGCCGAAGGTGGCGAATCAATAAACATGCCTGTAAATATTAGTAATTCTGGGGAATCTGTTGCTACAGATGTTTCAGCTATTTTAAGCTGTACCCATCCATCAATTACGATTACAGATGCCAACGAAAGTTATCCTGATATTCCAATTGGTGCTAATAGACAAACAGATTATGACTATGATTTCATAGTTGCAACTGGTATATTAGTTCAGTTTAATGTCACTTTCACCTTAGACATTACTTCTAATGAAGGCACTTGGACTGATACTTTTATCGTAACCATTTATCCTGATAATGCTAGCCCAATGCCAGTCTTAGAATACCAAGCTCATAACTTCTTTGAGGCTGGTGCTGATGACGATGATTTAGCCGAAGGTGGAGAATCTATTAGAATGCCTATTGAGTTATTAAACTCTGGAGAAGCAAGAGCCACTGTGGTTTCTGCAGTTATCTCTACTAATGACCCTGCTATTACGCTTACTGATGCTAGTGAAAACTATCCTCACATTGAAGCAGGATACGATGAGTGGTCAAATTATAACTATAACTTCGATATTGCTCCTGGTATTACTCAAACTAGAACGGTAGAGTTCAACATTGAGATGACTTCTAACCAAGGTACTTGGACTGATGTTTTCACCATTGAAATACATCCTGACAATATAGTATATATGCCAGAGCTGGCTTATGCTGC